>JALYXS010000466.1 GCA_030946965.1 Acidobacteriota bacterium | reverse complement strand
GATCCTCTTCGAGCGCTTGGCCCGCGAGGAGCGCACTCACCAGGTGGAGGGGAATGAAGCGCGCGCCCTTCCAGCGAACTTTGGCCGACGGTGGGGGCGGCCAGACGCTACGAGGCGGCGCGACCAGTGGGATATCGCCGGCAAATGGAAAAAAGGAGCTGAACCGGACAGCCGAGCCATTCGGGTTCGCGGCCGTCGCGGCCAGCCACTCGTCTTGGCGTCCCAAGAGGCGCATCGCCGCCGTTACCGCCGAGAATAGGGAATCGCTGTGATAGATGAGATCCACCCGATCGCGCGCGCCGGATTCCGGTCCGATCCGCCAAGGAGTAACCGGCCGGAATTTCACCAGCAGACCGGGGTTCATGATCCAGAAGAAGCGCCGGACGAAATGAACGAAGTGCCGATCTCATTCAATTGCGATTGCAAGGCCGCGACATCCGCGCCCGAAACCAGTTCCTTTTGAGCGGCCCCCGAAGCGTAGTAATCCTTTCCGCGCCAGATAAGCTTGAGGCCGTTAAAGCGAACGCGACCACTGCCGCGCGATCCGCCGCCGCCGAGCGCGTCGTCTTCCAGAAGGCGAAGCCCTTGGACTAGCAGCGCCAGCAGCGGAGCGTCTTCTTCGCAGAGAAAGTCGAGCACAAAACGAACATGAAAGCGCGCTCCTGCCGGCACGCGTTCGATGGTTCGCGGGTTCGCGAGCGACGTGATCCGGTCAATCGCGTTTTCATTCTTGACTTCGGTCAGTTCGTCGTCCAAATTTTCGCGCATTTGCGCGGTAATGCTCTCGGGATCGAGCGGCGCGTCGAAAACGGAGAGGCGCGCCGGCGTGGCGTTGTTGCTTTCCACCGCGTCGCCATGCACCCGATCCATGCGGCCCGGGCTGCGACCGAACAGAACGCAAATCTCGTCGCCCGGCCGGTCGCTCTGATGAATGCGAACCTCCTGGCCTTTGCGCCGCGACACGTACACCAGTTCGGAAGGAACGGCCATTCCGGTCGCCTGCTCGAGCAGCGCGCGAATTCTGCCGCGCAAAGAGCTACCCGGAACATACGGCCTTCCAGAGGAATCCTTCACCACCGGATTATCGGAGCCGCCAATTTCAAGCGACCCTTTTCCAGCGCCGACGTGCAGCCCGGTCTCGCAGACCAACTCGCCTTCGAGGATCAGCTTGCCGATCAGCCGTAATTCCGTTTGTGCGGTATGAGCGCTCATGCTTCCTCTTACTCGTTATATGCAATTACGGCTTCGAACAGGTCTTTGAAGCGCTCATAGCCGCGCGCTTCGTTCTTCCGCGTGACTTGCAGCAGCAGCTTTTCAATCTGATCGAGACTCCGCAGGGAATGCCGCGCGATGGTGTAAGCGAGGCGCGCGCGCAGCATCACGAATTCGTGCTGACGCTCATTCTCCGGAGCGCGAACCGCGCGGCGAACCGCGTTGTAGAGGCGGCGCAACTGGCTCTTGGTGGCCGAATCCATGTCGCGCATGCGGCTCACGATGCCGTGCGCCTGATTGTCGAGATAGAGACTGTCGGTAATCAGCTTCTCAAGTTCGATTTCGGGCGGCCCTTCAAAACGCCGCTCCCCGCCGCGCTCGCCTCCACGGTCTCCGCGCTCACCCCCGCGACCGCGATCCCGATCGTCCCGCCTAGGTCCACCTTCGCGCGGCGGCCTATTCTCACGGCCTCGATTTGCTTGTGCGCCACTATGCCCTTCATCCGCCATTTCTTAAACCCCTTACTTGGTCTGGCCTTGTTTGGTCTGGCTAAGCCGTGCCCATTCCAGCGCCACTACTCCGGCCGGACGGATGCGAACCCGCTTGCCAGCCGCGGGCTTTACGTTTCGCCCCACGATCTCATTTATCAAATGCGCGCGCAACTTCTGGAACTCGCGATCCCTCCGCGACGACGCGGCCACGCGATTATAGCGGCGCTGAAACCGGTACGCGCGCCGCAGCAGCCTCTCGTGATCCACGTGTGCTTCAAATGACGAGGAAACCTTTTGATACAGCGCGCGCAACTCCGCCAAAAATTGAGGCCCCGACCGGAACTCTTCACTCACTTGCAGTACCGCATCTTTCAATTCCGCCGCGTCGCTCAACTGCTTCCATTCGAGAATGCGATCCATCAAAAAGATGCAATCTTTGTCGGCGGCTTTGGCCAGCGCCAGGTGACCGCCCGCCCGTTCGTACACTTCCGTTAACGGCTGCGCCAGATCGTTCGAGATCGCGATTGCCATGGTGATGGTTTTCGCTTCGGCGCCGGGAAAATCCTTCAAATTCTCTTCGGCGAATCGTTGGAAAATGCGCTGCATCTCGCGCGCGAGCAAGACGAGGGCATCCCAGGCTCCCCAGACCGCAAAATCGTCGCCGCCCGAATAAAGAATGCTGACATTTTGCCAGAACTCCGGCAGGGAGCAGAGGACTTGCAACTCACCCGCAAAAAACTGCTTATACATAACGGAGAGCTGCACGTGCTCTTCGATGCTTTGCAGGCGGCGCAGCCGCACGCCGAAATCATCGACATCGCCGCGCAAAACGCCCCAAAGCGGACGGCCCTGGGCTCGATGCGCGAACTCGGCGGCGTTGGCGTCCGGAGCGGAGTGCCGGGCGATGGTGATGCCGTCCGCCGAAAGATTTGGAGTGAGGTTCCAGTTGTGTTTCGCATGACCGGCCGTGACGATGGCGGGCAGCCCCGGCGACCAGCCCGCCGATGCTGTCGTGCGAAGCTGCCGGGCGTCTTCCAGATCGAAAGCGCCGTCCGATGGTGCGGCATCGAACGGGGTAAAATTCCGTTCGCGCGCAAGAGGCGTGTTGCGCTCCCGGTCGAGTTGCTCGTTGAGACGCTTCCGAACCACTGTCCAATCGCCCAAATTTTCCGTGAAGGTCCAGATCGCGCGTACGCGGTTTTGGGTAGCTTGCGCGAGCTGTTTCAAGGAGGCCGCCAGGAATTCGTCCGCCGCGGCGCGCGCGGTGTCCGGCAGGACTACCAGGAACTGGCCGCCGCCGCTCGATCCGAGGAGAAGAGGCGCCAATTCGAGTTCCGCGAGGAGAGCGCGCGGCAGAACTTCGCTGATGAGAGCGATCCAAAGGGCGCGGGCGGTGAAGTCCTCATCCGAACCGGAACGCGAAACCAGGAACTCTTCGGTGCCCAGCAGTTTTCCTTGCAGGAGGATCTGTTCTGACATCCAAACGTAATAGGCTAACACACGATCCGCATCTGGAATCTCAGGCCAAGTAAGGCGTGCTCCTTGTGTGGGGCAGGCGGAACACCGTTCTCGGCGGCTTCGCGGCGACGTATACAATAAATTTCTGCAGCGAGTAATCCAGGCCCGCCAGCAGCAGCAGCTCGGATTTGATCTCGGCGAAATCATAACCCGCGTCGCGCCACACGTCATACATGCGCCGCGCCGGAAGGCTCATCAGGAACCCGCCGTACTCTCCGCGCCCGATTCCCGGACCCACCAAGTGGTCGAAGGGATGGGTCGAGTGATACGCCATGTCCGATTCATTCTGATGTTCCCCGAGCCACGTCGTTTATCGAAATGGCGGAAGTAAATTTTGCCTTCGTGCCAGTTGCGGATTGGTCTCGCGGAGATCGATCCCGTCCGGTATCGACGTCGTGAACGGCTGGTGCCGCGGTGGGGGCATACGAGTCTCGGCCATTACGGCGAAGACGAATACCCTCTCCAGCTGGGGGAACAGGACGGTTAGGCGGGCCGATTCACACGAAGAGCTTGCTGATTCCATGGTGCGGCGAGGTGCCCCGCGCATGGAGGCGGAGAAAGTGGCGGCGGTTATGGGTAAGCACGCTAAGCCGTTTCAAGGTCGCAAAAGCAAGGACCTCAGCGTCGGGAATGGCTAGATTTGAGTTCCCGGCCTCAGCTGAAGTCAGGATCTCGTGTCCCAGCGTGCGCAGTTCTGAAACGACTGGCGCCGGAATATTTTCGTTGGCGTAGAATCGCGCCATCAGGCGGACTCATTATCGGCGATTTGTGCTTCGATCTCCGCGCCGTGAATCCGCACCCAGGCCCATGCATTCGCAAGATCCTCGGCGCGCAAGGACGGAGGCCTCCAGCAAATCTCTCTCGCTAACGCCGAGACGCTTTGCCCGTTCGAGCAACCAGACGGGAATTCGGGTTCGAACGATGCAGGGT
>JALYXS010000418.1 GCA_030946965.1 Acidobacteriota bacterium | reverse complement strand
CGTCCTCGGCAAGCCGGAAAAGATCTTCCACGCTGGTATCGAGCGCCCGCGCCAGGCGCAATGCGATAACCGCGTTCGGAATATAATTGCCCGCTTCGATTGCGTGGATCGTCTGGCGGCTGACACCGGCGGAGTGGGCGAGTTCCGCGGCGGAAAGGCCTCGGGCCTGCCGCGCCTTCCCCAGTTGGTTGTCGATTTCAGGCACTGCCATCAGAAATGCAGCTTCAGAGCAAACTCGAAATCGCGCGGATTACCCGCACTGGCGATGGTTCCGAAAGCGGCCGAACCGAAACTGCCATTGGGATCGTTCAGAGGCGGCGTATTGGTCACATTGAAGACCTCGGCTCGAAATTCCGCGTCTATTTTTTCCGTAAACTTAAAGGTTTTCGCCAGCATCAAGTCCGCTTCCTGCAGGCCGGGCCCGCGAACCGGGTTTCGCGAACTCGTCCCAATCGCGAACTGCGGCGCGAGCGTAAACGCGGCCCGGTTGAACCATTCGCCCGCGCTCCTGGAAGTTAACGAGTTCGGGTCGCCGATCCGGTTCGGGCGTTGCACGGCGTAGCCCAGGCTCGCATTGTTGTTAGTCGCCTGCGACACCGGCACCGTGCCGCCCGATTGAACGCGCACCAAGCCGGCAATTTGCCATCCGGCAATCTTCCCCAGTTTCGGAATCTGATAAACCCAGCCGGCGGAAAACACGCGCGGGATGTCGCCGCTCGATAGATCTTTCTCCAGCCGCCGGTTGAACGCGTCCGCGGCTCCCATGTTATTCAAAACCGGTCCCGTGAAAATCGTCTGTGAGAAATAACTGGATGCATCGTCGATCAACTTTGAAAAAGTATACGCGAAAGTAAACGTGAGTCCTTGCGAAAAGCGCTTTTCTAGTCGCGCTTGCGCCGAGTGATAACTGGAGTTGCCTACATTGTCGCGGAACAGCGCGACTGTCGTAAACCTCGGGTAGGCCCGGAGCAGTTGCTGTCCGGCGATGGTGGGCGTATCGAGAGAAGAAGTTGCCGGGAGCTGCCCGTAGTAGGGGTTCGCAACTTTGGCGAGCAATACCGGTCCCATCGCCAGATCGGAGGAAGGCAATTGATTGAGGTTGGCTTCGGGCAAGCCCAAACGCGTGTTCTTCGATCCGACGTATCCGATTTCGAAATTCAGATTGCGGCCGAAAGTTTTCTGGATAGTGAAATTCCATTGCTGCGAATAACCGGAGCCGTTTCCGCGCTGCGTTCCGAACACGCCTTGCCCCAGTCCGGAGTCTGGATTCGGAGCTGTCACCTGCACCGCCGGGCCATTCGAAAGAAGAAACGCGGCATTGATGTTGTCCTGTGTCTGCTGTCCCGCGGTCTGAACAAATGGGAACTGCGGAAGCGTAAATGGAGTGGTGATTCCGGTTTGCTCGAACCAGATCAATCCATAGCCGGAACGGATCGCCAGCGAGTCGGATATCCGCAATGCGAGACCGGCGCGCGGGCCGAAGTCACGCCATTCCAAATTCCGCGCCGTACGGGGAAAATCAAGCTCTTGCGTTTTCAAGTTGAACACCGCTCCTTGGCGCTTCACTTCATGGGAGGGGAAGTTCAGGGTATAGCGGGTTCCCAGATTAAGCGAAAGCCGGTTCGTGACTTTCCAATCGTCGCCCGCGAAAAATTCCGCGATATTGGCGCGCTCCCGCAATTGTTGCCTCTGTATGTCGATCGTAAACGCGCTCACTTGGCCCAGCAGCAGCGAAGCCAGCGCATTCCCGCTACCCGCGGCGCCTAACGCGTTGGTACCGGTGGTGTTGAACATGTAGGAACCCGCTGGATTGGGCGGTTGAATCACATCGAGCGACTCGCGCCGGATGTCCGCCCCGAATTTCAGAGTGTGCCGTCCGTGGACGTATGAGAGCGTGTCGAGGTACTCCGTGACACTTGTCGTAAACCTGGAATTCGCGCCCGCCGCGGGGCCGATCTGCTGCAAGCCCGTCACGTTGAACGTGGGAAGCGCCGAAGAAAAGGAGTTGGCGGGAATCGCGGGCAAAGTAAGACTGCTATTCCGCGGACCATTGCCGCTCGAGTTCCTTCGCGTGTATCCGAAGCGAAGCTGATTCAATAACATTGGCGTGAGCGCCCACTCGTGTTCCCCCACAACTTGATCGCCGCGCGTGACGGTGGCGCTTATCACTCCCGATGCGATGCTGCCGCTTCCGCCGGGCAAAGGCGTGACCGGCGTATCGTCGTCGCGCAGAAACGAGTAGCGCGCGAAGGCGTGTTGAGCGGGCGTGAAGTAGCGATCGATGCGCGTATCGAACTGGTCCTGATCGTCCGGTTCCACGCCCGTTCGGACATAGTTGTTGGCCAACACGGGAAGATTCGGGACCGGATAAAGAGCCAGCAGTTGCCGGGCCAGCGGATCGAAGCGGCTTGCCGGAATCGTGTTGTTCGGAAACTGCGTTCGGGTAGGAGAGACCGGATCGTAAATGTTCGTTTTGAACGCTCCCGCGCGCTGCGCCTCCGTCGGCACCGTACTGAATCGCGTGATTCCCGTTCGGAGCCGCGTACCCTGCCAGTCGACGAAGAAAAACGTTTTGTTTTTTTGTATGGGGCCGCCCAGCACGAATCCATATTGATTGCGGCGGAACTCCGGTTTCGAGCCGTTTGGAGCGAAGTAGTTGCGCGCGTTGAGATCTTCATTGCGAAGGAACGCGAAGAGCGTGCCATGCAGGGCATTCCCGCCGGACTTCAGGTTGACCACGACGGCGCCGCCGTTGGAACGTCCATACTCGGGCGAATACGAATTGATATTGACGCGGAACTCCTCGATCGCGTCGATAACCGGATAGAAAACGACTTGCCCGGGTTCAGGCTGGAGCGCGCTAATACCGTCGTATATATATTCGTTGGTGCGCGGCCGGCTGCCGTTGATGCGAGGCAGCAGCGACGCGCCACCCGGCAGCGCGACCCCCGGCGCCAGCGCGATCAACGGAATGAAATTGCGCCCATCGAGTGGTAGCGCTGCGATTTTGGCTTGCTCGACCGCGTAACTC
>JALYXS010000397.1 GCA_030946965.1 Acidobacteriota bacterium | reverse complement strand
TAACGCGAAAAGATCAGGCCCGATTCGCGCGGCAGCAGGTTGAGCCAATGCCAGGCTTGGGCGCCGTGCGGGTGAGCTGCTACTGACAAAGCCAGCCAAACGTTTAGATCAGGAAAAAACGAGGTCGTGGGGGTTCTCCGTGCCGGGGAATGCCGGGCCAAGTTTGCCTGAACCCTTCACGGGAGGGCCCGTGACGTACGCTCCCTTTGCTTTCTCGCAATATGTTTGCTCAAGAGCACGCACAATTAAGGAACGGATTGAAACGCCTGAACCTTCCGCAAGGTGGCGGACTCTGTCATGGAGCGGTTCCGGAATATCCACAGTGGTTCGGACCGGCATGACATGATTATGTCACAATCTGCCAAGGCTAGACTGGAAGCAGCATGAGCGAACCCGAAAGCGCGAGCCCTGAAGAGGCCATTCAGAAACCGGAAACGGAGATTCAGGACGAGCGGGAATTCAACATGCCGCTTCCTCCCGCGAGCTTCGAATTTCTCGTGATTTCGTTGCGAGCCCAGGCGGAGATGCAGATGGGTTTGATGCATTTCGGTCTGGAGAATGAGAGGCCGAAACCGAATCTTGAAATCGCCCGGCATAGCATCGATCTCCTCGACGTCCTTCACGAGAAGACGAAGGGCAACTTGAGTCTCGAAGAGAAACGGTTAATCGAAAACACGCTTACGGAACTGCGTTTCCGGTACGTTCAAGCGGCCACGGAACACGCCCCGAAATAAATAGGATGGGATCAAATGGGCCGGGCTCGAATGGCCCCGTAAAAATCACCGTTTTAGGATCGGGCACCAGCATGGGCGTACCGACCATCGGTTGCCGCTGCGCCGTGTGTCTGTCGACCGATCCGCGCGACAAGCGCTTGCGCGCATCCATCCTCATCAGCTACGGCGGACGAAACATCGTCATCGACACGACGCCCGATTTCCGCACGCAAGTCCTCCGCGCCAATGTGGACCGGTTGGATGCGATCATTTTCACGCATGCCCATGCCGACCATATCATGGGCCTAGATGACGTGCGGCCTTTCAACTTCCACCAAAAAATCAGGATTCCGATTTATGCGGCGGCCGACACGCTTACCACGCTCATGACGGTTTTCGGCTACGTCTTCGATGGCCTGCAGCATCGCACGTCGATTCCGCAGTTGGACGTGAACATCTTGGGCGGCGGCCCGTTCGAGCTGTTTGGACTGAGCTTTCAGCCGATCCGCTTATGGCACGGGAAATCGCCCATTTTTGGATTTCGATTCGGAAATGCGGCGTATTTAACCGATCACAGCGAGATTCCGGAGGAATCGATGACGCAGTTGGCCGGCCTCGATGTCTTGTTTCTCGACGCGTTGCGCCACATGCCGCATCCGACGCACTCGACCGTCGAGTGCTCCGTCACGAACGCGCAAAAGTTGAGAACCAAGCGGGCTTTTTTCACGCACATCAGCCACGATCTGGGACATGGGAAAACGGAGAGCGCGCTGCCGGAAAATGTACGGCTGGCGTATGACGGGCTGGAGCTGTATGTGGACCAGCGCTGAATAAATGCAGATATTCCGCAAGCTGGAGGACATTCCCCCCGATTTCGGCCCGTGCGTTATAACCATCGGCAATTTCGACGGCCTTCACGCCGGGCACCGTCAGATCATGCGGCGCGTCGCGCAAATCGCGCGGGAACGTGTCTTGAAGCCCTCAGTCCTCACCTTCGATCCGCATCCCACCAAAGTAGTCGCACCGGCGCGCGCGCCGAAGCTCATCACGACCGTCGAACTCCGCTGCCCCTTGATGCGCGAAGACGGCATCGAGCAGGTGCTTATTCTTCCATTCGATTTGAGCATTGCCAGTTGGACGCCGGAACAGTTTGTCAAGAATTTGCTAGTGGACCGGCTCGGCGTCCGCGTTGTCCTGGTCGGGGCGGATTTCCGTTTCGGGCATCATCAGGCCGGAGACACGCGTCTGCTCGCGGCGCTTGGCGAACGATTCGGTTTCCGGACGGAACTTATCGAGCCTGTAAACGTCCGCGGCGAGCGAGTAAGCAGCAGCCTGATTCGACGGATGGTGCAGGAAGGCAGAGTGGCGCGCGCGTGCCGTCTCTTAACGCGGCCCTTCGCTATATCGGGAAATGTGGTGGCGGGCCACGGCATCGGATCGAAGCAGACTGTTCCCACGCTGAACCTGGCGCCCGATTCCGAATTGTTGCCGAGGAACGGGGTGTACATCACCAGGACAGCGGAACTGGATGGCAGCCGGGCGTGGCAGTCGATTACGAACGTGGGCTACCGGCCGACATTCGACGGCGATGCGCTGACGATCGAAACGTTTCTGCTGGAGCCGCTCACGGGCGAAAGTCCGAAACAGATTCGGGTCGATTTTCTGTGGCGTGTTCGCGATGAACGCAAGTTTGAATCGCCGGAAGCTCTGAAGTCTCAGATCTTGAAAGACGTGGGACGCGCGCGGGTATATTTCCGCCGCCGCGCCATGCCATCTCGCGCGATACACACGATACAATCGGGAAGAAAATGACACCAGGAAAACGGAAGCACATGGATGCGCTTGCCAATCAAGCGGGCGTAATTGCAGCGGCGGCGATGGACCAGCGTGGGAGCTTGCAGAAATCGCTGGCGTCCGCGAAGGGCGTCGCCCAATCCGAAATCGACGACCAGATGATGCAGGACTTCAAGGTCGCCGTTTCAAAGATCTTGACGCCGCACGCGAGCGCGATTCTACTTGATCCCGAATGGGGCCTTCCCGCCGCGAAGGCGCGCAGTTCCAACGCAGGATTGCTTTTGGCTTACGAAGAGAGCGGTTATGACAACACCAAGCCGGGCCGTCTTCCCGATTTGCTGCCCCATATGTCGGCCAAGCGCATTGCCGGCTTGGGCGCCGACGCGGTCAAGATTTTGATTTACTACACGCCTTTCGACGATCCGAAAGTGAACGACATCAAGCATGCTTTTATTGAACGGATCGGCGCGGAGTGCGAGGATAACGAAATCCCATTTTTTTTGGAGTTCATCGGCTACGATCCGCAAGGCGGGGATGAAAAGGGCTTGGATTTCGCGAAGAAGAAGCCCGAGATCGTGACCAAGAGCATGGTGGAATTCTCGAAGCCGCAATACAAAGTGGATATTTTAAAGGTGGAAGTTCCGATCAACGCCGAATACGTGGAGGGCAGCAGCGTGTATAAAGGCCAGAAGGCTTACTCGCGCGCCGAAGCGTTGGACTACTTCCGGAAAGCCGCCGAAGCCGCGAAAAAGCCGTTCATTTTTTTGAGCGCCGGCGTGGGAAATGCGCAGTTTATCGAATCGCTGAACATGGCGTCGGAATCGGGGACCGATTACTCGGGCGTGCTGTGTGGACGGGCGACGTGGAAGGAAGGAATTCCGGTGTTCGCGAAGCAGGGCAAGCAGGCGCTCGAAGACTGGTTATCGAATGAGGGCGTTAAGAACATCGAGGCGGTGAACCAAGCCATCCAGCCGGCGAAACCGTGGTTCGCGAAGGCCGGGAATTAAGGCACATGAAATCATACGACAAAGAATTGAACTTCGGCCGCGAGATCGCGAGAAAGGCGGGCGACCTTGCGTTGCATCACCGCCAGGGCGGAATCGGCTTCGACGCGAAATCCGATGAATCGCCCGTAACCATCGCTGACCGGGAATGCGAAAAGCTGATTGTCGCGGCGCTGCAAGAGACGTTTCCCGAGGACGGGCTGCTCGGGGAGGAAGGCGCGCTCAAGGAATCGAACAACCGGCGCAAATGGATCATCGACCCCATCGACGGAACCCGCGATTTCATTCGCGGTACGCGCGCGTGGTCCGTGTTGATCGGGCTCGAGGAGCAAGAACAAGTGGTCGCCGGTTTCGCCTACTTTCCCGCGACCGGCGAAATGTTTTCGGCGGCCAAAGGCGCGGGGGCCTTTTGGGAAGACCAGGGGACGTCCCAAAAAATGTCCATCTCTAATATCGATAAGGCATCCGCGGCGCTGCTTTGCGTGAATGGGTTGAGCTACGCGCGCCGGTATCCGTTCGCGAACGATCTACTCGAATGGATGGAGACGTTCTGGACGGTCCGCAGCATGGGTGGATGTCTCGATGCGATGCTGGTAGCGTCCGGCCGCGCGGATGTTTGGCTCGAGACGCAGGCCAAGCCGTGGGATCTTGCGCCGTTGAAAATTATCGCCGAGGAAGCGGGCGCCGTCTGTTTCGATTTTGCCGGCCAGGATACTATTTACGGCGGTAATTTCGCGATCTGCGTGCCTTCGCTTGAAGCCGAAGTGCGCCGGTTTGTCGGCAGAGCGCCGCTCTGATGTTACCCTGATGCTGGTCGCGGAACTTGCGGGACTTCGGGAATTCCATCTGGTTGAGCGGGAACTGCCCGATCCCGGCCCCGGTGAAGTGCAAGTGCGCGTGGCGGCAATTGGAATCTGCGGGTCCGACATGCACTCGTACGCGGAAGGCGCGGTCGGCGATACACCGTGTTCGTATCCGATGGTGCTGGGGCACGAGCCTTCGGGCACGGTCGTCAAAACGGGCGCGGGCGTTTCAGGCTTGCTCCGGGGCAATCTTGCCGCCTTGGAACCGGCGCTCTATTGCTACCACTGCGAGTTCTGTCTCAGCGGGCATCATAACGTTTGCGCCAATCTCCGCTTTTTGAGTTCGCCGCAAGATCCAGGTTTTTTCCGCGAATTCGTGAACTTGCCGGCGCGCAATTTGATTCCGCTTCCGCCCGGGATTGGCTTGGCGGAAGCGACTCTGATCGAACCTTTGGCGGTCGTGCTGCATTCGCTCGGGTTTCTCGCTTCCGAACGCGTGGATACGGCGGCGGTATTCGGCGCGGGCCCTATTGGATTGCTAACCGCGGCCGCGCTCAAGCTTGCGGGCGCATCGCGCGTTTGGGCGATCGACCCCGTGGCGCACCGTCTCGAAATGGCGAAAGCGATCGGGGCGGATGCGGTGATTGATCCAGGCGCTCCAGGCGCTCCTTTCGAAGCGGACCCCGTGCGGCAAATCATGGCCGATACCGGAAATCGCGGGGTCGATGTTGCGCTCGATTGCGCCGCGAAAGACGATTCGCTGAATCAGTGCGTGGGCGTGTTGCGGCACGGGGGCCGGCTGGTACTGACGGGCATTCCGGCGTATTTGAGAGCGAATCTCGATATTCATTCCATGCGGCGAAAGGAAATTACGCTTTTCAGCGTGCGCCGCTCGAATCATGAATCGGAGATAGCGCGCGACATGCTTCGCGAGCATGGCGCCCGGTTCGCGGGCGTGATCACGCACCGGCGTCCTTTGGACCGGATCGGCGAGGCGTTCACCATGGTCGAACACTATAGCGACGGAGCTGGGAAGGTTTTGATCGAGCCGGCGTAAGTAATCAATCGACCCCGCTTGTTACCATGATGGTTTCCCCATGATCGTGGAGACCCAGAGCGCGCGTTTCGACAGCATTTCGCTCGAAAGCGGCGCGAGCTTAACACCCGTTGAAGTCGCTTACGAAACGTACGGCGAATTGAACTCTTCGAAGTCGAACGCCATTCTGATTCTGCATGCCTTCTCAGGGGACGC
>JALYXS010000361.1 GCA_030946965.1 Acidobacteriota bacterium | reverse complement strand
GTCCTGCTCCGCCAGAGGTCCGCGCGGGCCCGCATCCCAAGCCTCCTTGAATGTTTTCAGAAAACGCGAAGAGACTTCGACCGGGGAAAGGACGCGGCCGGTTTCCTGCGAATCCCAGGGCAGGATTTTCGCCGTGCGGTCGACGTCGGGATTCGAGAGCCATGATTTCGCCGAGTGCACGAGCTTCGTGGGAACCAACGCTCCCTGCTCGCGGGCGTAAGTTCCGACTGGCTGCCCGTCTTCGAGAAATAGAAAAGAGGGAAGCGTGCGGCGCGGCTCAATGCGTCCGGGCGCGATTAGCTGCGGAACGTCGAAGACGTGAATCGGCGGAAAACTGGTATCTTCCGCTTCCGCCGGATCGATCCACGATAGTGCCGAATTAGTGGTGCCGAGGTCGATCCCGACCTTCATGCGGCTACGCGCTCGCGAACGTTGAATTCAAGTTTCCAGCGGCGGCCGTCCGCCGCGACGCACCAGAGCTGCAACATGCCAGTCTCGGTGACAATAGTTTCGAAAGAGACTGGAACCACGTCGGAAACCACATCGCTCGCGGCCCGTTCGGCGGACAGGTTTACCTCGATCGGCGACATCTCTTCGAGATCTTCGCCGAAATCTTCGATCAACGATCCGGGCGGATCGTTCTTGCGGACTGCCGACGAAAAGAAGCGAAACTCAGCGGGCTCCCCGACGATCAGACCGAATACGCGGCCTGGAATCGGAAGCTCCGTGCCCTCTTCCATGCCGAACTGCGCGACCGTGAGCGCCTTCAACGGCGCCATCATGCCGGGCACCGCGGGCATGGCGGTCTCTATCCCGACATAGTAAGAGCGCGGCACGCCGCCGCGGATGCGAACGCCTTTCCCGTGGCGAGCGGCCCCATAATAAGCCGAGCCGCGCGCAACCGCGTGCATGAGATCCTCTCCGCTCAGAGGCTGCACGGGACCAAAGCCTTCTTGTGAAAGCCATGTATTCAGAACCTCGAGCAGACGGTCGCGAACGATGGGCGAATGCAATACTCCGCCATTGAACAGAACATGGGTGGGGCAGGCAAGTCCGCTCGGGCCGCGCCGGACGCCGTTGTGTTCGGCGCTCGACGACGGCTGGCGCAAGAAACGCGCGAGATGCCGGGTTACCGCGGGGTCGGCCGCATAAGGCAGCGCAATCTCCTGCAGACCCACGCGCCGTTGCCTTTGCGGCATGTCGCCGCTTTCCGCGCGCGGGAAGAACCCTTCGCCGAGCACGCGGTCCACATCGTCCCGATGCAGCACGGCCTTAATGGTTCTGCCCACCAGCCCGGTGCCCTTGCCCAGAATGGAGACCGGCTGCTCCGCCGATTTTGAATCCGGCTCCAGAAGTTTTTCCTTGGCCACGCGGCAATTGTGCCAGAGCGCCTGCAACTGGAAATTATCGATGCGCGTACCTTTTGCGGTGAGCCGCTCGGCAACCAGTCGCGCCAGCGCGAGATCCATATTGTCGCCGCCCAGCAGAATGTGTTCCCCGACCGCGACGCGTTCGAGCGCCAGTTCGCCTTTCTGTTCGGTGACGGTTATCAAGGTGAAATCGGTGGTCCCACCGCCGATATCGATCACCAGAATCAGGTCGCCTACCTGAACTCGTTCGCGCCAATCGGGATGCCGTTCGATCCATGCATAAAATGCGGCTTGCGGCTCTTCGAGTAGCGTTACATTGCGATATCCCGCGTTTTCGGCGGCCTTCATGGTCAACTCGCGCGCAACCGCGTCGAACGAAGCGGGCACGGTGACCAGAACTTCCTGCTCGGCGAAAGGGGCTTCTGGCATCTTCGAATCCCATGCATCGCGGAGGTGCCGGAGATATTCGGTCGAAGCGTCGAGCGCCGAAACTTTCGCCACGCCATCGGGCGCTTGCCAGGGCAGAATGGCGGCCGTGCGATCCACGCCTGAATTCGATAGCCACGATTTTGCGGACGACACCATGCGGCCGGCGTTCTCCACGCCACGTTTCTGCGCGAAACGCCCTACAAGGAACCGCGGCTCCGCATTCCACGGTAACGCCAGCGTGCCCGCTGGAAAATCCTTCGGACCGGGAATATATAAAAACGATGGCAGCAAAGTCTCTTCGCGCGCTTCGCCCGGATTCACAAGTTGAAGAACCGGCATCATCTGGACGGACGGCGTTTCGTCGCGCGCCGCGATTTGCGTGAAGGCGAAAGCGGAATTGGTGGTGCCGAGGTCTATTCCAATTACGTATGCCAACTTCTACTCGACCTCGATTTCGGCCGGCGCGAGAACGGTGACATCCTGGCGTGAATTTAGAGGGGGCAGTTGAACGCTGGCCGCGCGCCATCCGCGATGGCGAAGCACTCCGCCCGAAGGCGTTCCGGCCGGTACGTTGCCGAGGAATTTTACCAGCCCGGCTTCGGTCGAGGGCGGCTTCGCAAAAGTGCCCTCCACTCCATCGATGACCGGCTGCAGGTTCAAATAGCGGTCGAGGGTTTCGCGGCACTGGCCGTGTAGAGCGCGGACTGCGGTTCCCACTTGTTCATCGGAGTATCCACCAATATCTTCCATCAGAAAATCGATCAGCCTTGCGTCCCTTTGTAGAATTCCAAGAATCTGAAGCGCGCCGTCCGACGCGGTTGCGCGTGCAGGTTCGGCCTTAACGGCTGCGGCTTTGGCGGGGGTCTGAGGCTTGCGAACTAATCCTAATTCGCCGATCAGATCGTCGGGTAAAGCTCCCTTAAAAAGCAGATCGAAAAAACTGCGAAATGCGAGCGCAATACGATGCAACGAATCACTCCCTTTTTCCTTTCAGGATAACAGTCTAATGCGAAGGGGCCAGGCGCGGGCCTAGCCGCGGAAGCGTCCCGTGCTTCAGCCGTTCCAATTGGCGGCGCGCGATTTTCGCCCAGGAACTCGACGCATCCAGCTTGAGATAAGCCTGCCAATGGCTCAACGCTTTCCGAGGCTCGCCTGATTGTTCGCACAGCAGGGCGAGGTTGAAATGCGCGTCCGCGTAGTGTGGATTCCATCTGAGGGCGGCGATGTAATGCTCGCGGGCGGTGTCGAATTCCCCGCGCTCATCATGCAGATTGCCCAAGTTAAAATGCGCGAGCGGGTAGCGCGGGTCGGCCTGCACGGCGCGCCGGTAATGATCCTCCGCCCCGGCGAATTTCCGCTGTCTGTAATAAATCGTGCCCAGGTTGACGAGAGCTCCGGCCGCGTCGGGGTTCAAGTCGATAGCGCGCCGGTACGCTTCGATGGCCACCTCGATGGGCGCGCCGGTCTCTTCCAGATGCAACCCGTGCTGAAAGTATTCCTCGGCTTCGCGGGTGCGAATCTCGGGCGCCAAGGACGCCTTCTCGGGAAACGATTTTATGCTGCGCAGCTCGGCGGTTTCGAAATCGAAAAGCATCTGGCCGCTAATCGCTTCCATCCTTTGCCCCGCCACTTGAACGGCGATGGTCTTGCCATCCGAGCTGATCTTGAGTTCCGATAATGGGCGCTCGACGTGCGATAATTTCTGCTTCAACGAATGCATCGCGCGTTCGATGGTCTTCGGCGAAACGTGATTCTCGCGCAGTTTTTGAAGAGTGCGGAGCGCGATCAAATCGGTAAAGGTAAACGCGGGCGATGCCGGAATGAGACCTTGGCGCTCCCATCCGCGAAGCTGCTGCTCGGAAACGTTGAGCATCCGGCGGACGTCCTCTCGCGAATAATCGTGCTTCGGCGCATTGACGACCACGAAGGAATTCTAACAGTTGTCCCGGCTCCTGAAATACCGGTAGTGTCCTAAAGGTGCGTTGAAGAAAATAATTTCCCTGTAACAGCAACCGCTTGATGCGCGTTAGGATTACAGTACTCGATGTGGAGGTCGATGAGTGTGGGATTACATTGGCTAAAAGGAAAAGCGTGTCAAGCCTGAAGACGATCAAAATGTGGGAGACGTTTACACGTTTACTGGCATCGAAAGCCATAGCAATTGGTCCTGAACGTCGCCATGGGGAAGCGCGACCAGCAATCCACAAACAGCTTTATCGAGGGACTTCGGGACGCAATTGCTCCCGCGTACCGATTCCAGATAACGAGTGATGGATTCGCACCCTACAGAACGTCCATTCCCGACACCTTCGGGGATCGCGCGGATTCTGCGATGCTCATCAAGGTTTACGCAAACTCAAGAGACGAACAGCGGTACTCGCCCGGTGAAGTCTCCGCAGTGGAGGTAGTCCCGGTCATGGGTCAACCCGACCCCAAACGGATTTGCACTTCAATCGTGGAACGCAGCAATTTGAAGCGTGCGCATGGGCTACCGC
>JALYXS010000351.1 GCA_030946965.1 Acidobacteriota bacterium | reverse complement strand
GAGTTATATCAAGTGGTGGATTACCTGTCGGCGAACTTTTCTCCCTCGTCTCCCGCGATGAAAATTAATGTGAATAAGGCCACCGCGAAGGATTTAGAATCCGCCTTGAGAATGCCCGCGAAGCAGGCCGCCGCCATCGTTCAGCAGCGCGAGGCCAAGGGAGACTTCAAATCGGTCGAGGATCTGGAAAAGGCGCCGGGAATCGACATTGCGAAAATCGAAGCGAACAAAAAACGGCTCGCGTTCTAATGTTGAATTCCAAAGGGTTGGATCGGCGATAATCGGTACATTCTTCCATGGATTTCGCCGAACAGCTCAAGTCCTCGGTGGACATCGTCCGGGTCGTTCAGGAATACGTTGTTCTCCGCAAGACTGGAACGCGATACACCGGTCTTTGCCCATTCCATAACGAAAAGACGCCTTCTTTTTCGGTTCACGCGGCGCATCAGTTCTTCAAGTGTTTCGGATGCGGAGCGGGTGGGGACGTATTCGAGTTCGTCAAGCGGATCCAGAACGTCAGTTTCTACGAAGCGCTTAAACTTCTCGCCGATCAGCATGGAATTTCCATGCCGAAGCGAAACGAATACACCGATCAAGACACTAAGCTTCGTGCGGCTCTTTTTCAAATGCATGAAGCGGCGCAGGAAGATTTCCGATCGCGCTTGCAAGGATCGCAAGGAGCGCCGGCTAGAGCTTACCTGGTTACGCGCGGAATTGCACCGCCCATGATCGAGCAATTCGGATTGGGATACGCCGACCCGGCCGGACGCGCCACGCTGCGCCTGCTGCAAGGAAATTTCCCGTCCGATCAACTGGAAGCTTCGGGCTTGGTGGGCAAGCGCGACGATGGAAGTTTTTACGACCGTTTCCGTAACCGCCTGATGTTCCCGATCCACAACGAATCGGGCAAGATCATCGCGTTCGGTGGACGCGCGCTCGAAGCCGGGGAGCAGCCCAAGTATCTGAACTCCCCCGAAACGGCGCTGTATAAAAAGGGCCACGTTCTCTTTAATCTGCATCGCGCCAAGGACGCAATGCGCAAGACCGATCGCGTGGTGCTGGTCGAAGGTTACATGGATGCGATTGGTGTTTTCACGGCAGGAGTTCAGGAGGTGGTGGCGTGTTGCGGCACCGCGCTTACTTCTCAGCAGGCGCGGAGCATGAAGCGGCATTCGCTTAATGTCGTGATGAACTTCGATCCCGACGCGGCTGGCGCCAAAGCCGTGGAAGACAAGGTGAAGTTGCTCTTCACCGAATCCATGCGGGTCCGCGTGGTTCATCTGGAAGAAGGGCTAGATCCCGACGAATTTTGCAAACGGAATGGCGCGGAGGCTTACCGGAAGCGCGTCGAAGATGCCAAGACCTTTTTCCATTGGATGGCGGAGCGCGCGCGTTCGAAGTTCGACATGCGTTCGGCCGAAGGGCGCGTGGACGCGTTTCAATTTCTGCTGCCCGCGATCCAGGGGCTTTCGGACAAGCTGGAACGGGTGGCGGTGGTGAACGACGTCGCTTCATATTTGGGTGTCGAAGCCGGCCTTGTTCTTGAGAATTTCCGCAAGCTTGCCGTGGACCGGCGCGAGAAAAACATGCCGCCTCCGCCGCGCGAGGCCCTGCGAAATGACGACCGCATCCTTCTGAACCTGCTGGTTTCGAGCGAAGAAGCGCGCGCCACGTTTATTCCGCAATTGAAACAGGCGGATATCGCGCGGCATTCGTCGGCGGCCCGCATATATGAATCGATTGTCGCGCTTTACGATTCCGGCTTGCCGGTCGATTTTAACCGGTTGTATGAGCGCCTGGAAGAGCCGGAGCGGGAACGGCTATCCGCGGCGTTGTTGAGCGAGGCGCAAGAGAACTCGATTGACGACGGTCATGCGTGCATGGAGAGCTTGCGTTTTTCACACCGCGACAGCCAGCGCGCTCGGTTGAAAGCGCGAGTGCGGGAAGCGGAACGCGTGGGGAATTTCGATGAAGCGCTGCGTCTCATGCAGGAATTAACGTAATTTTGCGATGATCTAATGACCCATTCGGATGGCATTTGACGCTATTTAACGTGATATACAATTTGAAGAACGTTAGGCCTTCAGATTGGGTTCGAGGGTGCTAGTGGCTGTTGACGACAAATACGATCCGTTGGATCAGCTATTGGGCGATCGGCTTGCAGGCGACCGGCTCGCGAGCGATCAACGGGTAAGCCGGGGCAAGCGGAACGGCTTTGCGCTGTATGACGAGGTCGCCGAGTTGCTCCCGGCGGACCTCGATGTTCCCGCCGAATTCGAGGAGCTCTTAGGCGGGATCGATGGCGCGAGCATAGACGTCCTCGACGACCCTAAGATCGAGATCGACAAAAAGCCCGAGGAAACTGAAGAGCTGCTGGACCTGGAGCTCCCGGCCGGGGTAGGCGAGAAAACCAACGATCCCGTCCGCCTATACCTTCGCGAAATGGGCGCGGTGCCCCTGCTCAAGCGCGAGGGCGAAGTCGACATCGCGCGGCGCATTGAGCGAGGACAGAATAGCGTCCTGAAATCCTTATCGCGTTCTCCTCTGGTCATTCAGGAATTCCTGGCAATCGGCGACCAAGTCCGGCGCGGAGAAATGTTCGCGCGCGACATCATCCAAATCTCCGATCCAATGCCGAGCGAAGAAACGCTCGACGCAAAGAAAGAGGAGTTCTGCCGGTTGCGTGACGAGGTCGCGAAGTTTTACAAGAAATTGATACAGGGAAAGCAGAAGCTGCTCGCCGTATCGCGCGGCATGAAACCCAAGCGGCATCGCCGCCTGCGATGGGAATTGGGGCGGCTGACCGTCCGTCTTTCGCGCCTGATTCGCGACGTGCGGCTACAGACGCATGTGGTGCGCAACCTGATTGGCCGCGTGTGTCTGGCGGTCGAGGCGGTCAAGCCGATTGAGCGGGAGATGGCCCGTATTCAACGCAAGATCGAAGCCGCGCCCGCCGGACGCGGGGACGGCGCGCGCGAGTTGCGCAAGGAGCAACGTCTCCTGACGCAGAGGTTGCAGCAGTTGGAGGAGCGTTACGGGGCCACGGCAACCGAGCTCCGCCGGGCGTTCCAGATTATTACGCGTTCCGACGCGGAAGCGCAAAGGGCCAAGCAGGAACTCATCGAAGCCAACTTGCGTCTGGTGGTGAGCATCGCCAAGCGATACACCAACCGGGGTCTGCAATTTCTCGATCTAATTCAGGAAGGTAATATCGGATTAATGAAGGCGGTCGAGAAATTCGAATACCGGCGCGGGTACAAATTCTCGACGTATGCAACCTGGTGGGTGCGCCAGGCGATCACGCGCGCGATTGCGGACCAGGCGCGCACCATTCGCATTCCGGTCCACATGATCGAAACTATCAATAAGCTGATTCGATCGAACCGGCAGTTAGTCCAGGAACTAGGACGCGAGCCGACTAACGACGAGCTCGCCGTAAGAATGGAGCTTTCAGTTGGCAAGGTTCGCAAGGTCATGCGAATCGCGCAGGAACCTATTTCGCTCGAAACTCCGATCGGCGAAGAGGACGAATCGCATCTGGGCGATTTCATTGTCGACCGGAACAATCCGTCGCCTTCCGAACAAGTGATTACTTTGAATCTGCGCGAGCAGACGGCCGAGGTGTTGAAGACATTAACCCCGCGCGAAGAGAAGATCATCCGGATGCGGTTCGGCCTTGAAGACGGTAGTGAGCACACGCTCGAAGAAGTAGGTCAAAACTTCGCCGTCACGCGCGAGCGCATACGGCAGATCGAGGCGAAGGCCTTGCGCAAATTGCGGCACCCCAGCCGGAGCCACCGGTTGCGAACTTTTCTCGAAAACAGCGCGCCGGAAGTGTAGTAGACCGAAGTATATCCAGCAAAGCATAGCCGCAATTTTGCCTCCGCTCCTCCGGTTTCATAACATCACGGTTTCGCGCGACGGCAAGAACGCGCTGGATGACATAAGCCTTTCGATCGACGCGGGAGAAAACCTCGCGATCATCGGCCCGAACGGTTGCGGCAAGTCGACTCTGATCAAGACGATTACGCGCGAACTTTATCCCCTCGCGCGGCCGGATTCGCGGCTCGAATTACTGGGCCGGGAGTCGTGGAACGTCTTCGATTTGCGAGGGCGCCTGGGGATCGTGACGAACGACCTGCTGGCGGCCTCCGCGCGGGAGATTACCGGACGCGAGGCCGTGCTTTCCGGATTCTTCAGCAGCACCGGCATTTGGCCCCATCAACGAATCGAGGTCGGCATGGAAGAGAAAGCGCGCGTGCTTCTGGAGCGGCTGGAAGTCCCGCACCTCAGCGAGCGATTCATTTCGGCGATGTCGTCCGGGGAGGCGCGGCGAGTTCTGATTGGACGCGCCCTGGCACACGATCCCGCGGCCTTGATTCTGGATGAACCCACGAACAGCCTGGACATTCACGCCATGCACGCGCTTCGCGACACCATGCGAACGCTGGCGCAAACCGGAACCAGCATTATTCTGGTAACGCATCACCTCCCGGACATTATTCCCGAGATAGAACGCGTGATTCTGATCGCGGGCGGGCGCGTGTGGCGCGACGGTCCCAAGCGGGAGTTGCTCAGGCCGGAAGTTCTTTCCACGCTATTCCGAACGCAACTTGAGGTGGTTGAGCGCGCCGGTTACTTCCACATGTGGTAATTGTCAGACAAACCATGAAGACGCGATCGATCTGCGGAGTGCTCCTTGCCCTTGGCATGCCGCGGCTAAGCGCCCAGACCAAACCAATAGCGATTTTCAACGTGGATGTTTTCGATGGTTACCGCATGTTGCGCGGGCAAACGGTCACCTTCCAGGGCGGCGTTATTCGCAATTTGGAAAAATCGCGCGGCAAGCCGGGCGCGCCCGCGGAAACGATCGACGGCGGCGGGAAAACTCTTTTGCCCGGATTAATCGACGCGCATGTTCACATTTCGCGCGAGGAATCCCTCGAACAGGCCGCCGCGCTTGGCGTGACAACCGAGCTCGATATGTTTGGCGACCCCAAAGCTTTGATGCCCTTGCGAAAAGAGGTGCTGCACGGCGATCATCCGAACGCGGCGGATTTCCGCACCGCCGGAACGGGCGTAACGGTTCCTGGCGGCCATCCCACCGAGCTGGGCGGCCCGCCATTCCCCACGCTGAAGCCATCGGACAATGTGCAGGCTTTTGTGAATGCGCGGTTTAACGAAGGCTCAGACTATCTGAAGATCCTGTATGAGCATTCCATGCCGACGCTCTCCGAAGACCAGCTTCGGGCACTGGTTGGCGCGGCGCATAAGAGCGGGAAGCTGGCCGTGGTGTAGGAGAGCAAACAGTTCGAGGGCCTCGCCGCCATGCGGGCCGGAGCCGACGGAATCGAACATATCTTCGACGACACGCCAATCTCGCGCGAATTCATCGAGACGGCAGTGGCGAACCATAGCGTCTTCACTCCCACGCTATCCGTAATTCAGGCGTTTGGAGGCGCGCCGAGCGGGCCTGCGC
>JALYXS010000349.1 GCA_030946965.1 Acidobacteriota bacterium | reverse complement strand
GGTTGAGGCTCAGGTTCGATGGAAACTTCAGTCCATGGCTTCCGGCATATCCGATGTCGAGCAGCACGGATCCTGGAAGCTCGCGTTCAATGTCGAAATTCCACTGCTCGCTATAGGGCACGCGGTTGGCGCGATCGAAAAACGAAATGCTCTGGCCCAGGAGGGTCGCCGGACCGAGACTGTTCCCTGTCGCTTGATTGACGCCGCTGGGATAAGGGTTTCGGAGGAAATTGATCGGGGTGATTCCATCGAGGCTCGTAACGAGCGACGTGGTTGCCTGGAAGCCGCTCACTCCGAACGAAGGAGCGTCGGTGCCGAGACCCGTGGTGGCGGCGTAGAAGATTCCCCCGCCCCCGCGCAGCACCGTTTTCGGCGTAGCGCGCCACGCCAATCCAACTCGCGGCGCCAAGTTGTTCCGGTCCGGATTCGCCTGATAGCGCGAGGCTCCGTTGACGCCAACAAACGTGAGCGCGCCATGCAGATCGAGACCTGGGGCGCTCAAAGGGGGCTTGATCCGCGAATCGAAATTGGTGAGCTGGTTAAACCGATCCGTTCGGGGCGACTCGAAATCGTAGCGCAGCCCCAGGTTGAGCGTAAGGGTTGGAGTGACCTTGTAATCGTCCTGCAGGAAGACGGCGTAGTAAACCGTCTGCTGCGCAAGCGCGGGAGCCGGCGCAATCGAACCCGCGCCAACACCCAACAGGAACGACGCTAACCCGCTTCCGGCCGTCGCGGTGCTCTGCGTGGGATTCGGTCCTTGCGTGAAATTATTGGCGAAGCTGAACTGCGTTCCCGCATCGGCGTGCTGCAACAGGTTGGCGCGGATCAGGCGATATTCGAAACCGGTTTTCAGATTGTGCGAAGAGAAGGTCTTGGTCAGGTGGGCCTGCCAGGCATGATTGTCCATTCCCGCCGCAATCACGTCGGTCGCGCCAACGCTACCGCCGCCGACGGTCGTGTTCGGCACGCTGGCGTTTGCCACGAAACCGTTGATGATTATCACTGGCAAAGCCGCGGGATCGCCGATCTGCCCAGCGAGAGCCGGGGGGAAACCCAGGCTGCCGGTATTGAATCCGTCGCTGATGGGCCGCGGGAAGTTCGACAGACGCGAATATGAGTAGCGGAATACGCCAAGCAGATTCGAGCTGAACGCGTGGGTATCGTCCAAGACGAAGTTACGGCGATTGAACACCTGCGGCCCGGCGTTGGGCGAGCCGATGAAACCAGGCCCGTAGACGAACGCCCGGTTGATGGGCGACTCGTCATAGGAAAAGCGGCCGAATAGACGGTTGCGAGCGTTGAAGTAATGGTCGACCCGGGTGCTGAATGTGTTTTTTTGGATTCGGTTGGAATCGGTGCGCACGAAGTTGTTTGTGCCGGTGAACGGGTCGCCGGACGTGTTGGGCGCCGGCCAGAATTTGCTGAATGCGCGAGCCACCGGATCGATGCGGTCCGCCGGGATGACATTGCCTGGAAAGGGCGTACGGACCGCGGTTCCGTTCGGTCCCGTTTGCCTGGTGAGCGGGTCGTAAATCTGTACCAGCTTGCCGGCGGCATTCAACGTCTGGCTAAAATCGCCGGCCAGTTGGCGCGCCGTCGGAACGGTTGCCGTAAAGGTGACGCCTTGCACAAAGCGAACCAGCTCCGAGTTTACGAAGAAGAATGTTTTGTCCTTGCCGCTGTAGATCCGCGGGACGATCACGGGACCGCCAAGCACGCCGCCGAATTGATTGAAGCGGAAGGGCGCGCGGGATTTGCCGGATCGATTCGCGAACCAGTCGTTGGCGTTCAACTTGTCATTGCGCAGGAAGTCGTACGCGGAGAAATGGACATCGTTGGTTCCGGCTTTTGTGATTACGTTGAAAACGCCGCCCGCCGCCCGTCCGTACTCGGCGCTGAAGCTATTGGTATCCACTTTGAACTCCTGCACCGAATCCACGTTGGCATAAATTACGGGTTGATTTTGCGCCGCGGCCGTGTTGGGGGCGCCATCGAGAAGATATTCGTTCTGATTTCCGCGCTGTCCGTTGATCGACGTGGAAGACGTGCTGATCTGGTCGACCGGGAGATCGTTCGTGCCGAGCGCGGGCCGCACGCCCGGCACCAAGCCCGCCAGAGCATAAGGATTGCGGCCCAGAAGCGGCAACTCGACCACTTGTTTTCCCTGAACCACTTGGCCAAGCGTCGAACTTTCGCTATCGAGCAGAACGCCGCGCGCGGAAACTTCCACGGTCTCATTAACGCCGCCGACTTCCAACTTGAAATCGAGCCGGGCCGCCTGTTCGACAGCCAACGTCAGGTTCGATTCGCGAATTGGCCTAAAACCAGCCTTATCCACCGCCAGAGTGTACGCGCCAGCCGGAAGCGAGGGCAAATTGTAGTACCCCTGCGGGTTAGTCTCCGCGCGGGTCGCACTACCCGTTCCGAGCGAGGTGACGCTTACGGCCGCGCCTGGAACGGTGGCGCCGCTCGCATCCGTTATGCGTCCCGTGAGAGACGCCGTTTGAGCGTGTAGAGACTTACCGAGAAACGCGCCGATTATTAGGGCTGCGGCAAAGCGGGCCATATGGATCATGTAACACAACCCGAGAAGATTCGGCTAATCCGGCGCAGTCGAGAAAATCGTATAAAAGTTCCCAATGTAGAGTACTTCTTACTGACCGGCGGACGTCTATCCTACTTATTTCGCCCTGGATTTTGTGAATCTCAATTGGTCCTTTTCGTGCTATCTAACATCGCGGAGAGGAAAATGAATCATTCTGTAAAATCGTTCGGGCGCGCTTTGGCTCTGGCAGGGCTCATGACGGGCGGGTTCGCCCTGGTTCCCGCCAGTGCGCAAGATACAAACACTCCCGTCAAGCCAGATAACACGAAAGTAAAC
>JALYXS010000344.1 GCA_030946965.1 Acidobacteriota bacterium | reverse complement strand
GTCATAAACGCCGGGCTCGCATGAATCTCGACACGGTATTCCCGCGCTTCGGTCACATCCGCCTCAAACACGAAAACTCCGCTTCTCTCGACCCGCATCTCGCGCAGCAATTCTCCATTTACCGTTACCCGAAGCCTCACCGGCTCGTTCTGTTCGAATGCTTGTTCGGTTGCCTGGCCGCGAATACGCAGCCGCGCGGGGCCTGGGTGCACGGGTTCAAGACGCGCCGCGGCGCGCGTACCCATCCATCGGTATTCCGCGCCTTTTAATCCCTCCAGGTCGGACCAGCCTTCGAGTAGCCGCGCTTCATGCCCCGGAACCGAGAAGTCGATGATGTCGGCGCGATCGCCGGGATAGAGCTCCGCCCGTTCGGCGCTCGGCAGCACGTTGTAAACGCCGCCTTCCCCGGAGCTCTCGTAACCGCATTGCAAACAACGCAGCAAAGCCGCTTGCCTTTCCAGCGTTCCCTCGCAATCGGGACAACGCAAATATTTTTCCAGGTCGGACACCGGCGGGTATGAACGGGTGTCGGCGCCTCCCTTGCGGCAAATCGCGGCGAGCGTTCCGCCGAGATATTTCGCCGCTTGCCACTGCGAACGATTTGGATCGAGGCGGATGGCGGCCCGTTTCGCCGCGCGTTCCCCCCAGCCACGCTCCGGCACGAACACTTCATAGATGTGGGCCGCAAAATGTTTTTGGATCAACTTGTCCCAATCGCCGAGGCGCATGCTGTGATTCTGGCGAATCCCGAAGCTTTCCTCCTGATCCGCGCCGATCACGTCTCGAACCAGAAAACCGAGAAGCCCCCAGTCATGTAGTTTGCGCTCCCAGGGCTTCATCAGATTGTAGTAGTTGGCGCGATATAGCCGCATCGAGAGGACACGGCGGAGAGGCTCTTCGGCCAGCAGGAAGATGCCGCCGGGCGCGAGCACGCGCTTCACTTCCAAGAAAATACTTTCGAGGTTCATGAACTGGCTCAAGGTCTGAAAAACCATCACCATCCTGAGCGATTCATTGCGAAAGGGAAGCCGCGCGCCGTCGCCGGCAATGCGGATGGGCGCGCGCGTGTAGCCCCACTGATCCATCAGCGCGATGCCGTGGCGCAAGGCGTCCGCTGAAATATCGAGAGCGAATCCCGATGCGCCGAATTCATTCGCTAGCATGTAACTTGTATGGCCCGCGTTCGCGCCGAGTTCGAGGAAAGGTGAAAGCTCGCCCATAAAATCGAGATGTTTGCGGATGACGGCGCCACGATTTCGATTTTCTTCGGCGTAGGCCGTGGCGGCGCGTTCCGGCTCGCCCAGGGAAGCGAAATTGTGGAATTCGACTTCGGCGCGCTTCACGGAAAACGACTGCGCCTCGGAAGGCGGATTCGGCATCCATTTCATAATAGGACGACATGCGAAATCGTAGAGATCTGATTATCCTCGTGGCTTGCTTGGCGTCCTCCTTCTTACGCGCGGACGATCGGAGCAACGATTGGAGCATGTTCGCGCATGACACAACGCATTCCAGCTTCAATGCATCCGAGACGCAGCTCAATGCAGCCAATATCGGCACGTTGCAACCAGCGTGGGTGGCTTGGGTCGGCGCGCCGATCGCTTCCGGCGTCACGCTGGAAAACGGCGTACTTTACTTCGGCGCGTGGAACGGGAATTTTTATGCGCTGAATGCATCCGATGGAACCCCGCTCTGGACGCAGTTTCTTGGCAAAGCTCCTTCTCCGCCCGACGCCAACTGCCAGCAAGGCATCGGCATCACATCGCAACCCGCGCTTATCGGCGGCATAGTTTACGCCGGTGGCGGAGACTCGGCGCTTTATAGTCTCGACAAGTATACCGGGAGCGTCATTTCGCGCACGCCGTTGGCGGACCCCGCCAGTGGAGCCTACATCTGGTCGTCAGTGACGGTTTCGAAAGGTTTTCTTTATATCGGATTGGCGTCGTTGGGAGATTGCCCGCTGGTCCGCGGCGCACTCGCGCGCGTGGATTCGGCCGATCCCACGCATCCCCTCATTAAGTATCTTGCGCCAGATGGCACGGACAACGCCGGTGCGGGAATCTGGTCCACTCCGGCGATCGACGAATCGACGAACACCATCTACGCGACTACGGGAACGGGCGATCAGGATGCCGGCCGCGGACTCTGGGGCGGCACCATGCTCGCGATGGATGCGGCCACGCTCGACGTGCAAGCGCACTATTTTTTGCCCACAAATTCGC
Organism: Acidobacteriota bacterium; assembly: GCA_030946965.1. Classification (GTDB taxonomy): domain Bacteria; phylum Acidobacteriota; class Terriglobia; order Bryobacterales; family Bryobacteraceae; genus JALYXS01. Next base: position 3,098 of record JALYXS010000344.1, on the reverse strand, counting down.
TAGTGGAAGATATCGAGTGGGGTTCGTCGCCCACGCTATTTCATAAGCTGGATGGCTCGACGATTGTTGCCGCAACCGGTAAAGACGGCTTCCTTTATGCTCGCAACGCGCCGAACCTCACATTCGCGTGGACCGTCAAGCTAGCCGTGCAATGCATTTCTCCGGAGCAAGGATGCGGTTCGATATCGACACCGGCTTTCGACGGCAGAACGATTTTTGCCGGCGCGGGCGATAGCGACCCGGAGGGCGATCCGCTTGGCACCGTTTACGCCTTGAATCCGGAGAACGGCGCGACCATCTGGAGGCGCGCCACGGACGGAGTAGTCATCGCGCCCGTAACCGTGGCGAACGGTCTGGTGTATGTATCCACCACGCTAGGTCTCCTGATTTTGGATGCGGCAAGCGGCGACCTTTTGTGGGGCGACGGGCAACGCGGAATCCTCTACAGTCAGCCGGTCGTTGTGGATGGAACGGTCTACTCGACGTATCTTACGGGCGAGGTCGTGGCGTGGCGACTGGCGCCGGCGCCGACGCCCAATGACCCTCTCGCATCGCCAGCTCGATCTTTCGATCGGCGGTAAGCAAGAAGAGATTGGCCGGCTTGCCTGCCGCGATCACCTCTCCATCTAGCGCCGGTTCCACAGTTTTCCCGGACCCGTCGATGCGCTCGGAGTCTTGCGGAATAGGGACGCTGGCCCGCGGGCCTGCCGCGCGAATGCGCGATCCATCCACGACAATAACCGCATCGGGCAGGGGAGCGGCTCCGGCGCCATCTTCCAGCGTCGCTCCGATTATCACTTTGATCGATCGCTCCGGCCGGGTTTGGCAGCCGGAAACACCGAGCAGGGCTAGCAAAACCATGAAGAGCCGGGGCATCTAAGTTATATTGACATTAGCCGCGAATGACCTTTCCAAGCTATCGCCAGTTGCATCGCGAGTTACATAGATTAGCCGCGTGTTCGCTTTTGCTATGTCTCGCGCTGCCTTCCGTCCGGTTGATTGCGGCGCCGGGCGCGGCTTCGATGGCCGGGAATTCCACCGCCAAGTGCTGCAAGACCAAGGAACACAGTTGCTGTCAAAAGCGTCGCGCCGCAACGGGTCCGCAATGGCGCTCTTCGATCTCGCCGTGCCGAGGGCAATGCGCGATTCCCGCCGCCTTAAGCGCGCCGGCACCGCCAGTTATTTTAAGCGCAAGCGCGGCAGGTCTCCCGGCTTTGGTTGCGGCCCGGATCGCGTTCTTCTCCCCGCGCATGCGGTCTGCCGCGCCCGTCGTCTCCTACTTGTATCAGCGGCCTCCACCGATCTCCTCCACATAAATTACGTTGGCCCTTGCCCGGCCTGAAATCTGTGTAATCCAGCATTGGAGGTCTTCGATGAAGCAGTGCATTCACGCCATTCTATATCTGGCGATCCCGTCATTCTCGATCGCCCAGCAATCCGTCACTTCAGCGACGCTCGGCGGCTCGGTGCGGGATATGAACGGCGGAGCCATTTCCGGTGTTTCCGTGTCCGCGCGCAATCTGGACCGTAACCAGCAATGGACCGCTCGGACCGGCACGCAAGGCCGGTATCTTTTTCCGCTTCTTCCGGCCGGCGCATATCGGATCGACGCGGAGCGCGCTGGATTTGCGAAGAATGCGGCTCGCATCACTCTAACGATTGGCCAAGCGCTCGATTTGCCGATGCGTCTGGCCGTGGCCGGGTCCGCGACATCGATCGAGGTCACGGCGGATGTGCCTATCGTGGAAGCGGCTCGCACGCAGTTGAGCGAGACGGTTTTGTCGCGCGAAATCGACAAGCTGCCGCTGAACGGCCGCAATTTTCTGGATCTCGCGCTGCTCGCTCCGGGCGTTTCGCGCACCAACACCGGCAGCAATGAGCGGTTCGCCGAAACGTCCGCAGTCCCCGGCACGGGTATTTCGATCGCCGGGCAGCGCAACCTCAATACCGGTTTCGTGGTGGACGGTCTCTCAGCCAATGACGATGCGGCGGATCTAACCGGCACCTTCTACAGCCAGGAAGTGATCCGCGAATTTCAGGTAATCACGTCCGGCGGGATCGCGGAATTCGGGCGCGCTTCGGGCGGCGTAATCAACATCCTCACGCAATCCGGAACGAACCAGTGGCACGGACGCGCTTACGATTTCACGCGCAACCAGCGTTTCGACGCGCGCAATCCGCTTTTATCCAAGAAGGACCCGCTCACGCAAACGCAATATGGCGCCAGCCTCGGCGGTCCCGTGCTGCGCGACCGGACGTTCTTCTTCACGAATTTCGAACAGACGCGGCAGCAGCGCGCCGGGGCCATAACGATTACACCCGCGAACGTCAGCGCTATCAATAGCGTGCTCGACCGCAACCTACCCGGCGAGCCGCGAATAGGCACGGGCGAGTTTCCACCCGGCTTTGACGCGACCAATTATTTTGCGAAGATCGACCACCGCCTAAGCGGATCGCAGAACCTTGCCCTTCGCTACAGCCTCTACGATATTGCGAGCGCCAATGCGCGCAACGCCGGCGGTCTGGGAGCGCTCAGCCGCGGCACGGCGCTCGAGAACCGCGACCAGACTATCGCGCTGAATCACGTTTTCACGCTGTCGCCAACGGAGGTCAACGAAGCCCGCTTCCAATGGACCCGCAGCCGCTTGGGCGCCCCCGTCAACGATCTCACGGGCCCCGCCATCAACATTTCCGGCGTTGCGAACATCGGCACGGCTACTTTTTCGCCGACCGCGCGATCGCTCGACGTGTATGAGGCTTCCGAGAGTTTCGCCGTGAGCAAAGGTTCGCATTTTTTCAAAGCGGGCGGCGATTTTCTTCTGAACCGAACGAATATTCAATTCCCCGGCGCTTTGCAAGGGGTTTATACTTTTTCATCGCTGGCCAATCTCCAGGCCGCCAAGTATGTAACCTATCAGCAGGCCTTCGGCGTCCCTAGCCAGTTCCAATCGAATCCGAATATGGGTCTATTTGCCCAGGATGAGTGGCGCGCGCGCCGCGACTTGACTGTTAATCTCGGGCTCCGCTACGACTTGCAGAAATTGCCTTCGCCGATTCAGATTGACTCCGGCGACATCGCGCCGCGCATCGGAGTCGCG
>JALYXS010000299.1 GCA_030946965.1 Acidobacteriota bacterium | reverse complement strand
GAGCATCTCCGATATCCCGCTGGGCGATCGCCGAACGATGAACGCGATCGCGCTTTCCGGAGCCGCGGTATTCAACGGTTACGATGCCGGGCAGAAGCCCAACTTCAGCCTCGCCGGCGGACGCACGCAAAGCCAGATGTTCTGGATCGATGGCGGCTCCGGGCAGAATATGCGGCTGGGCGTGGGGCAAATCAATTTAGATCCGCCGGTCGATACGGTGGATGAAATCAAAGTTCTGTCGAACAACTATCAGGCGGAATACGGCGGTTCGGCGGGAGGAGTCATCGTCGAGACCACGAAATCCGGCACGAATCAGTGGCATGGCAGCGCGTACGAATATCTAAGAAACAACGCCATGGATGCGCCCGGCTTCTTCGCGTCCGTGCAGAATGGCGCGAAGGTCGCGCCCGAGCTGCGGTATAACGTGTTCGGCGGAACCTTCGGCGGCCCTGTCCGGCGCGACAAGACCTTCTTCTTTTTTGCGTATGAGGGCCAGCAGCTTCGCACCGGCGGCGTCGATACGCTTACCGTTCCAACGGCCTTGCAGAGAGCCGGGGATTTTTCACAGACCTTCAATCAGACGGGCAAACAGATTCCGATCTACGATCCCGCCGCGCGCGCGCCGTTTACGGGTAACGCTATTCCGTCGAACCGGTTGGATCCGGTGGCGTTGAACGTTCTCAAATTCTATCCTTTGCCGAATCGCCAGGCCGATAATATTAGCGGCGCAAACAATTTCCGGGCGAACTACGTGATCGCGACGCCGGCGAACTTTTACATGGCAAAGGTTGACCATAATTTCAGCACGCGCGATCGCGTTACCGGCCGGTATATGTGGAATGGCGGAACCAGCTCCAATACGAGCGTGTACCCGTTCCCCGCCGCGAGCCCGCGCAATTCCGCCGAAAACCAGCAGCAGTACACCTACGCCAACTGGACCCGTGTTTTGAACGCGGCCGCCGTCAACGATGTCCGCTTCAGTTACACCTACCGGCTGTTCCACAACCTTTCCGAGGGTATCGGCGGAAAATATCCGGAGAAACTCGGTTTGACCGGCGTGCAGGATAACGCCTTCCCGCAGTTTGCGCCGGCCGGGTTCAGCGCGCTTGGGACGAATCAGCAGGAGCGGCGGCAGTTCCCCATTGAGCAGGAACAATTGGTCGACAATTTTTCGCGCGTCAGCGGCAGGCACGCGCTGAAGTTCGGCGCGGAGGCTAGACGCTCGCGCAATCATGAGATCAACCTGCCGACGGCATCGGGCGCGTTCACATTTTCAACGCAGCCGACAGGCCTTCCTGGAAACGCGGCGACGGGCAGCGGCCTCGCTTCCCTGCTGCTCGGTTTTCCCACGGGCTTCAACGAAAACCAGACGCAGGAGCTCGACCGTTCCAGTTGGTATCTCGCCGCCTTCGCTCAGGACGACTGGACCGTTTCTTCGTCGCTCACTCTGAATATCGGGCTTCGCTGGGAGACCGATTCGCCCATCGTCGATGCCAACAACCGCATGAACGGGTTCGATGCCGCGCAGATCAACCCCGTTTCCGGCACGCCGGGTGTAGTGAAGTTTATGGGCCTGAATGGATTCCGGAGCACGCCATACAGATTCGATAGCAACAACTTCGGTCCGCGTTTCGGATTCGCATGGAAGCCGTTCGGCGCAATGCACACCGTTGTGCGCGGCGGGTATGGGATCTTCTTCTCGCATCCATTCGATAGCGGCCAGCCGAACACGGCGGCCCTTGGCTTCAGTGTTTCGGCGGCGCTGAATAGTCCGGACAACGGGATCACGGCGCCTTTCTATCTTCGTGATGGCGTTCCGGCGCAGGCGAAGGCGCCCGCATTGAACGATTCCTTCGGAGCGGTTCCGGTTGGCGCGAACGCGAACACGGCAGTCACTTACTATGAGACCAACCGCGCGACCGGTTATTCTCAGCAATTCAATCTGGGAGTGCAGCACGAACTGCCGGGTAATGCGGTGGTCGAAGCAACGGTGCTCGGCAACATCGGGCGCAAGCTGCCCAACGGGAACTTATCGCAGAACCAGATTCCGCCCCAGGTGCTTGGGCCAGGTCATAGTTCGCAAAAAGACCGCCCGTATCCGCAATTCAGCGACGTCCAGATTCTCGCTCCCACGCTCGGCGTTTCGAATTACTACGCGGCGCTGGCCCGATTCCAGAAACGGTACTCGCACGGTTTGAATATGGGAGGGAGCTATACGTACTCGAAGTTCCTGGCGAACATCGGCGACCCGGGCGGCGAGATCGGCAACAACTCCGGCCCGTATTCAAATTTCTACAACCGCCGCGCGGATTACGGACCCGAAGCCAACGACATCCGGCACCGGTTCACT
>JALYXS010000278.1 GCA_030946965.1 Acidobacteriota bacterium | reverse complement strand
GCCCAACGCTGGAAAATCCACGTTACTGAATGCGCTGATAGGCAGCAAGGTCGCGATTGTCACTGACAAGCCGCAGACCACGCGCACGGCGCTGCAAGGCGTTCTGACTCTGCCGGACGCGCAGATTGTGTTTCTCGATACGCCGGGAATTCATAAATCCAACTCGCCTATCAACAAGCGCATGATGGAGAGTGTCCGCGCCGCGCTGAATGAACGGGATCTGCTGTTATTCATGGTGGACGCATCGCGGCCGTTTGGCGAAGACGACAAGCGCGCTGTCGATCTGTTGCGAAAATCGGAAGCTCCGGTTATTTTGCTATTCAACAAAACCGACTTGCTCCGGGATAAAGGCGCGCTGCTGCCTTTGATCGAGGAGTATCGAATGCTTCACGGGTTCGCCGAGTATCTTCCGATCGCGGCGCGGAACGCCCAGGGTCTGGATGCGGTGCGCGACGCCGTGATTGCGCGTTTACCGGAAGGTCCGGCCTATTTCCCACCCGATCATGTGACCGATCAACCGGAGCGCTTTATCGCGGCCGAACTGATTCGTGAAAAAATTTTGATCGAGACCCGGCAAGAGGTGCCACACTCGATCGCCGTGCTGATCGACAAATGGGAACAGACGCCGGAAATCACGCGCATATACGCCACCATCTATGTCGAGAAGGAGGGGCAGAAGGGAATCGTCATTGGCGCCCGTGGAGCGATGTTGAAAAAGGTGGGCACTCTCGCGCGCCTGGAGATCGAAAAATTATTCGGCTTGAAAGTCTTTCTCGATATCCACGTAAAAGTGCAGCCCAACTGGCGCGAGAAGGCTGCGTTCTTGAATGCTCTAGACTGGCGTACAATGGCCGGAAGCAATGAATAACAGGCGCACGATTGCGGCTCTCATCCTTCTCGTAGTATTCAGCGGCTTTGCCTTGCACGCCGCCGATAAGCAGTTTTCGGACGACCAGATTTACGACAATGTGAAGCGCAAGCTCGCCATCGACCAGGTAGTCAAGGGCGGCGCGCTCGATATTGACGTGAAGCAGGGCGTAGTGACGCTGAAGGGCAAGGTCGAATACGAAAAACAAAAAGCGAAAGCCGGGAAGCTCGCCAAGAAAGTTAGCGGCGTCAAGAGTGTCGTGAATGAAATTCAGGTTAAGCATTAGCGCCGTCGCGTTTTCCGCCGCCGTATTCGCTCAGGACTTTTCGAAAATTTTAGTTGAAAAAGTCGAACATAAATTCAGTTTTACCGAAGGTCCCGTGTGGTCCCGGGATGGATATCTTCTTTTTAGCGACGTTCCGAGTAGCCGGATCCTGAAATTGGTTCCCGGGGAGAAATCGACGGTGTTCCGCGAGGACACGCATGGGGCAAATGGAAACACGCTCGATGCGCAAGGCCGCTTCTACACCTGCGAAAGCAAGTCGCGCCGTGTAATCCGGACCGATAAGAAAGGCCGTATCGAAGTGCTGGCTGAGAAATGGCAGGGCAAGCGGCTGAACGCGCCCAACGACATTGTCGTACGGAAGGACGGCCATATCTATTTCACCGATCCGGCATTCGGCAATCAGGCGGACACGCGAGAATTGGATTTCTACGGCGTGTATCACATTACGCCCAAGGGCGAGATGAGTGTCGTTGCGAAGCCCAAGGGCCGCCCTAATGGAATCGCATTTGCGCCAAGCGGACACATTTTGTACGTCGCCAATTCGGATGAACACAACATCCTCGCGTACGATGTCGATAAGAACGGTGAGACTTCGAACGAACGCATCGCGATTAGTGGGATCGAAGGAGTGCCGGACGGAATCCGAGTCGATGAGAAGGGGAATATCTACGTGGCGGCCAAAGGCATCGCAATTTACGACACCGCGGGAAGATTGCTGCGTACCATCGACTTAGCCGAAACGCCGGCGAACTGCGCGTTCGGCGATGCAGACTTCCAGACGCTTTATGTGACCGCGCGGACTTCGCTGTATCGCGTGCGTATGGACATTAAGGGATCGGTCCAGTATTGAGCGCGGTATTAGGCGCGGTTGCAAGCGCTGAATGAGCGATACGCGCCGGTATCCCGAGCGTCCGATCCTTGGTGTCGGCGCCTTGATTCTGGATGGAGATCGAATCCTGCTTGTCGAACGCGGAAAGAACCCGCTGAAAGGCTTCTGGTCTCTACCGGGCGGCGTACTTGAGGTTGGCGAGACGCTTAAGCAAGGTATTCATCGCGAAGTTCTCGAAGAGACCGGCCTCGCTATCGAGACCGTCGCGGTTCTCGAAATTTTCGAACGAATCATGCGCGACTCGGACGGGAAACCCGAGTACCACTACGTGCTTGTCGATTACGTTTGCCGCGTCACGGGGGGCGCCTTGGTTGCCGGAGACGACGTCAGCCGTGCCCAGTGGGTCGAGCGCGGCGAGTTGAAACGCTACCGGATCACGGAAGGCACGATTCCGGTAATCGAGAAAGCGTTCGACTTTGAATTATGAAAGCTAGCGCGGACATCCTCGAATTCGAAGCTCTGCGGGAGTTGCTGCGCCGGTATATTGCGAGCCCCCTAGGTAAGAGCGAACTCGACAAAGTTCAACCGCTCGCGGATCGTGAAGCTGTCGAGGCCGATCTGGCCGAAGCGGCGGAAACCATGGGCTACCTTCGTTCCGCGGGACGGCCGCAGCCTGCCGCGCGCGGGGCCGCCATCCGCCTCGATTTCAACGGACTCCCCAGCCTCTCGACTACAATTCACAAGCTCGGCATTGAAGGCGCGGGTCTGGAACCGCGCGAGATCTTCGACGTGATCGCGCTGCTGGACCGCGCGGCCGACGCAAAGTCCGTCCTGAATGCCGTTTCCGAACGCTTCCCAATTCTGGGCGCCCGCTCGCGGGCGATCGGCGAGTTCCGGCCGTTGTTGCGCGATCTGGAAGGCAAGGTTCTCCCCGATGGATCGGTGGCGGATCATGCCAGTGTCGCGTTGCACCGGCTCCGGCGGGATATCGAACGGCAGAAGAAATCCATCCAGGAATCGCTCGAACGTTTTTTGCATGCGAATCGCGACGAGGGAATTCTACAGGAAGAGTTTGTCGCGATTCGCAACGATCGCTTTGTGGTTCCGATCATCGCGGGACAGCGGCGCAAGCTGAACGGCGTGATCCATGGCGCGAGTTCAAGCGGGCACACGCTTTTTGTGGAGCCGCTTGAGACCATCGACCTGAATAATGAACTGGTCCGTCTGGGCGAAGAAGAGACGCGGGAAGTGGATCGAATTCTGCGCGAGTTGACCGCGCGTCTGGGTGCATACGCCGGCGCCATCGAGCAAGCGCTTGCGACCATGAGCGAGCTGGAGCTGGTGTTCGCGAAGGGCAAATTTGCGATCGATTTCGATTGCTCCATTCCGCGTTTCAGCGGAGCGCCGGACCGGAAATTAGTGCTGAAAGACGCCCGCCATCCGCTGCTCGAAGACGTTTTGCGAAAACAGTCGAAGCGGATAGTGCCCATCGGATTGAACCTCGATTCGGAATGCCGGACACTTTTAATCAGCGGTCCGAACACCGGCGGCAAAACGGTCGCGCTAAAGACCGTGGGGCTGATCGTGTTGATGGCGCAGGCGGGGTTACCGGTGCCGTGCTCCGAAGCCGAGCTGCCGTTTTTCGAACAGGTGCTGGCCGATATCGGCGACAAGCAATCCATTCAAGAAAGCCTGAGCACGTTTTCGGCGCATATTTCGCACATTCGCGATATGGCGCTCGATGTGACGCCCGAAACGCTAGTGCTGCTGGATGAGATTGGATCCGCAACCGATCCCGAAGAAGGCGGCGCATTGGGCGTCGCCGTAGTCGAGCATTTCCGCGCCGCCGGCGCATTCACGCTCGCATCCACGCACCTGTTGGCGTTGAAAATCTATGGCGCAAATACCACTTCGGTGCTGAATGCTTCCATGGGCTTCGACGACTCGACTCTCGAGCCGACGTTTCGCCTGCATCTCGGTCTACCGGGAAAGTCCGCCGGGCTCGACATCGCGGCGAGGCTCGGGATGCCCGAAGACATCATGAATCGAGCGCGCGCCGCGTTGAGCAGCCATGAGCTCGATTTGGCGCGCTTTCTCTCCGAACTACACACGCGCGTGGACCGGGTCGATACTTTGGAGAAAGATCTTGAGCGGCAGCGAATCGAGTTAGCCGAGCGTGAAAAGCAGATCCGGCAGGAGTGGGAGAAGCGCGAATCCGCGAAGATTCGCGAATTGGAATCGCGCTGCGACGCGCTGCTTCAGCGGTTTGAATCTCAAGCGGAAGAGACCATGGCGAAGCTCGCGGACAGCGCGGAACGAAAAGCGGCCGAACATGGGCGGCGTAGCGTTGCAAAGGTGAAGCGTGAGCTGCGGGAAGAGTTCGAAACCACCGTGCTATCGACTCAACACGATTCGCGTGAAGGCCAGTTGCAGGCGCGCAAGCCTCAAATCGAAGAAGGAACCCGGGTTCGGCTGAAAGGGATTCGGGACTTGGCGCGTGTCCGCCGCAAGCTGGACGACGACCGGATCGAAGTGGAAGCCGGTTTTATGCGGATGCAGGTACCCCTAGGTGACGTGCTGGAAATTTTCGGGGCCGAAGAGCAACCGCCCGGCAAGTTGCCAAAAAACGTGAGCTTCCAGAGCGGGCCGCAACTCACGCCCCTGTTCCAGGAGGTTAACGTCATTGGAGAGCGGGCCGAGGAAGCGTTGGACCGGGTGGAAAAGTTTCTCGATAGCGCGGTAATGGCGACCGCGAGCCGCGTTCGGATCGTCCACGGGCATGGGATGGGCGTACTGAAGAAGGCCATCTCGGCTTTTCTCGCGAAGAGCCCGCATGTGGAGAAATACTATCCGGCATCGCCGCATGAAGGGGGAGCGGGCGCGACCATTGTAGAGTTAAAAGACTGAAAAAGTTGCCTTTGTACTTGCATAAGTTATTTGTACGTAGTAAACTTCTTTCATGAGTGTGATCACCGTTGAAGAAGTCGGGGTTGCGAAATCGGATAAAGCACGCGAAGTCCTCGCCGAGACTTTCCGCCTCCGTTCCTTCGAGGCTCTCGAACAACTCAGTTGCACGGCCTCGTTGCAGGCGTTGAGCGCGGCCTTGAGTGCGCCCACCAACATCGGCGGCGTCGCGTCTCTCCTTTCCGATCTCGCGCCTCTAGGCGTGGATCTTTCGACAATCGATCCCTTAGCGGAAGCCATGGCTCGCGGCGTCTCCGTAAAGCACGAACTATTGCGGAAAGCGGGTGGAGCGCTCACTTCGTCAGAAGTCGCGCAGGCTCTTGGAATCACCCGGCAGGGCGTCGATAAACGCCGTATCCGGCGCGCGCTGTTGGCCGTGCCAAGCGGCTCCGGCGATTACCTCTACCCG
>JALYXS010000269.1 GCA_030946965.1 Acidobacteriota bacterium | reverse complement strand
ACAACTACGGGCCCTATCAGTTTCCCGAGAAGTTAATTCCGCTGACGATCCTGAACGCGCTTGCGGACCGCCGCTTGCCTGTATATGCGATGGCAGGCAGATTCGCGACTGGCTCTTGGCTCTATGTCGACGACCATTGCCGCGCGATCCTGGCGGTGCTGCGGAAGGGGCGGGAGGGCGAAATCTACAACGTGGGCGGGAACCGCTCGCTTCCGAATCTGGAGGTAGTGCATAGGAGCCAGGCGTCTGGCGCGTTGTCATTCACAAACGCCTCGGTTTCGGCGGGGAAAGGAGGCAGGCCAATCAGATCGAGGTAGGCGCGGCGAACCAGAGTACGCTTATTGGCGGGCGGAGCGGGCCTGAGGCCGTGCTGTTCCATCGCGCGCAGCAGAAAGGCGTCGATGGGATTAGCGGGCTTTTGCGTCAACGAAGGGAACCGGCGGGCGCACGGGCTTTTGAACGCCCAATATTTACGCGCCTCGGGCGGAATGGGCATGTCTTCGAGGGCTGAGACTTGCGCCGCCGTGACCTTGGTATCGGGCGGGCTGTGGAATCCCAAACCGCGCCCTGCTCGATCCACGATTTCAAGGTTGCGACCTGCTCGGGAGTGAGCGTGCCACCCATCGGCATGGCGGGCTTTTCTTCGCCTGAGATCATGCGGACGAGGCGGCTCTGGGCCGGGTTGCCCGGCACGATAGCGGGTCCGTGGTCCCCGCCTTTCAGGGCCGATTCCCGCGTGCGCAGATCCAGCTTCGAAAGCTGCATGGCGGACCCGTGGCACTTCCAGCAACTATTTTGCAGAATCGGTTGGATGTCTTTTGAGAACGAGACGGGAGCGGCGGCTGAAAACAGCCGGGCGGAAAAGAGAAGCGCTAGTGCGGAGAAGCGTGCTGCTTTCACTTACGTGGTCGCCAGGGACGTTGTAATTATATAACGAAGCGAGCGCGGGCGGCTGCGCTGCTGGCGAACGTGTTCTGCTTCTCCGTCATGCCGGACGATTTGTCATTGGGACAGAAAGCGGCTCGCACCCGGAAGCGCTGTTTGGCCGCGCTTAAAGCCGTGGTCACAAAGAGGCGCATGAGCGCCTTCATCAAAGCCCGCGCCGCTGAAGCCGCGAGCAAGGAAGCCTTGCGCATGTACTGCGGAGAGCACGGATGGAAGGTCGCTTTCTTCGAGGGCCTAACGGGAGCGCCGCGAACTGGCATCGTTGACGCAGTAGCATTCCGCCTCGGACGCAAAGATGCGGACGCGCTGGCTCATAGCAGCATTCGACGGCGAGATACTTCATGTAGTGCCGGGCGATCCCGACCTGTGAGCGCGGAGTGCCCGGTGGGCATACGGGCAGCTCGCATCAGCGGGAAGGCCGCTCGACGGCGATACCGGCCAGAAAGATTGCCGCGAAGGCCAACTTGCTGTACATGTGGGCGAGGAACGCCGTTAGTTCCAGCAGCCAGAATCCCGAGGCAATCAGGAACGTGGCGTCGTAGCTGATGAACGCCGGAGTCTGAGCCATTAACAGCCGGAGCATTTCCATGCTGGAGGAGTGGTGCGAAGTATCCGGCACTTCCCGTTTCAAGACCAGCAACGTCATGGCGATAGCGAAAACGACATCACTGAGCGCTTCGATGCGGGACGTGCTTAGCTTGAGAGACAATGTCTGCTGTGCTCACTTTTCGAAAGAAGGCTTCTGCGATCTTATTGTGCTCCGTCCTTGGAGGTGTTTGTTTTATGAACGCGCGCGCGAATTCGAAGGCCCGTGTTTTCGAATTGCGCACCTACACGACCAACGAAGGGAAGCTGCCCGATCTGCAGAAACGTTTTCGCGATCATACGATCGAGATCTTCAACCGGCACCACATGACCAGCATCGGCTACTGGATTCCGCAAGACGCGCCGCGGTCGCAAAACACGTTAATCTACGTTCTCGCGCATTCCAGCCGGGAAGACGCGAAGAAAAATTGGGACGCTTTCCGGGCCGACCCGGAATGGAAAAAAGTGGCCGCCGCTTCCGAGGAAAACGGAAAGATCGTGACCCATGTCGATTCCGTGTTTATGGATCCCGCGGACTATTCGGCGATCCAATAGAGCATGGAACCGGAGTGGATTTTCTTTGACGGAAGCTGCGGCTTCTGCCATCGATGGGTTCGCTTCGTGCTGGCGAGAGATCGGGATGGACGCGCGTTCCGTTTTTCTCCCCGGACGGGCGAGACGTTTCAGACACTGATTCCCGCGAGCGCGCGAGCCGTTCTACCGCCGAGTATTGTGGTGTTGACCGGAAACGGGCGCGTGTTGACCCGGTCGGCCGCGACGCTGCATATTTTGAAGCGGCTCGGCGGCGTTTGGAGCTTCCTTGCGGCCGCCGGCAACTTTGTTCCAAGAGCCGCGCGCGATTTCGTTTACTCGATCGTGGCGCGGGTGCGGCACCGGCTTTACGCGGCTCCGGAGGGGTTGTGCCCCGTAGTCGCGCCGGAGCTGCGGAAGAGGTTCGCGCCCTGAGGTGTTAGAATTTCTTTCCGCCGCGCCGTCACGGCGCTTCTCCTTTTCGGAATCTCTTTCGGCTACGTCGAAGCCGCGGTCGTGGTTTACCTTCGAGCCATCTACGACCCGATCCGCCACCAGCTCCATCCCGATCGCCCGCCCGGCCAGCTCTTCCCGCTAATCTCGCTATCTGAACTCCAGGCGGCCGGCCCCGGCCATCTCGAACGCCTCCGCACCGAGCTTTTCCGTGAAGCCGCGACGCTGGCGATGCTCGCGGCCACGGCACTCGCTTGCTCGCGGAACCCGCGCCAGTGGCTGGCGGCGTTCCTCATCGCGTTCGGCATTTGGGACATCTCGTTCTACGCCGGACTGAAAATCCTGATCGACTGGCCGCTCTCGCTCCTCACTTGGGACATCCTGTTTCTGCTTCCCGTGCCTTGGGTTGGCCCGGTGCTCGCGCCGGTTCTGGTTTCGATTTCGATGATCGGGGCGGGACTGCTTGTCTTTCATCGCGATCTAAGCGGCAATCTCCGCCCTTTCCGCTGGTTTCATTGGGGGCTAGTTTATCTAGGCGGTTTCATCGTTGTCCTGGCGTTCACATGGGACTTCCGTAATACCGCGGCGGGCGGGTTGCCGAATCCGTTTCACTGGGCGCTATTTTTCGCGGGCGAAGCAGCCGGATTGAGCGGATGCGCTCTGGCGTTGCGCGTGAAGTCAATTTAACGGCCCTTTCACACGGGGTTAATAAACCGCGCCGTCTGTATCAGTGAAGGCAAAAGAAAACGCCTCACAAAAGGAAATCAAAGCCATGAAAACCATTACTTCGGCCGCGCTCGGCCTCTCGCTCATGATCGGAACCGCGGCGTTGTCTCTCGCCGCCAGCCAGAAGACCACCGACAAGCCCGCAACTGCCACCAGCAGCACCGCCGCTTCCACGGACACCATGGCTCCGAAGGTCAAGAAGCATCACCACAGAAACAAAAAGCACGCCGCTGCCAACACCACGACGGCTGCGCCCGCTGCGACGCCAACCAAGTAGTTACCGTTCTATCCAGGGCGGCTGGCCGCTAGCCGCCGGGCTAGTTCCCGCCGCCTTACCGGGCCGGTATGGGTAAGCGAGAACGCCGGCAAATGGAAATTCGTCTCGCGCCAGTCGGTCCAGTAAAACGGCAGATCGGGATGGAACCAGTTCCGGTGATCCGCCGCCATCCACCCTTCTCCGAGCGCGGTCTGAATTGCGCGATCCGCCTGCGACCCACGACCTAGCCATGCAGCCAGCGCGACGGCGGCTTCGGAGCGTGTTACCGGCGCGTCTGGAGATGCGTGCAGATCATGGCCCAGATCATGGCCCAACGGGTAAATTCCCTTGATCGCGGCAAGCTGAATCGCGGCGTAATCTTCATCGGTCACCGGTAGATCGTCGAACCAAACCAGCGGCACTCCGGCGCGCGCCAGTTCAGGCTGAATTTGCGATTCGGGCTTCCCTTCGAGCGCGATACTCGCGATCATGCCCGCCGCCTCTCCCACATTCCACTCGACCGGGTGCAGGCGGAAAGCTCCATTGGTCAAATGCGTCACCCCGATGTTTTTCCCGGCTGCCAGAAAGTTCGACACGCCGCGCGGAATCAGCGTTCCCATGGGGATCTGAAAAGGCCGCGGCATCATCATGCGTCCCCGCTCGTTCGCGCCGCACGGATGGATATCGATCATGTAGTATCCCGTGCCGATCGAATCCGCAAACCATTTCGCCCGCGGCCCAGGCTGAAATTCTTCCCCGATATCCTGCTCGAGCACGGTCTCTTTCGCGCGCAGACGGCGCGATTCCCGAATATAAGGAAACTTAGATAGTCCATCCGGCGTGTCCATTACATCCTTGCGA
>JALYXS010000219.1 GCA_030946965.1 Acidobacteriota bacterium | reverse complement strand
TCACTGGCGTACTCATCGCAAGGCGCCATCGACTGCAACAAATCGCTAAAGCCCCAGGTGCCGGGCACGCGGAAAATATCGTGCAGCCGCGGGTTGCGGCGATTGCCGTCGATCAATAACACACGGCGGTTGGTGGCGGCGAGCGCGATCCCGAGATTGGTCGTGACCGTCGTTTTTCCCTCCCCGGCGCTGGCGCTCGTAATCACGATCACGCGAGGCGTCACTCCGTTGTTGGCGGAGAACAGTAGCGACGCCAACGCGCCGCGGAAGGATTCGGCGAGCGCCGAATCGCGTTCGACCAGGGTCACCACCTGCAGCCAGTTCCGGATCGGGCGGGCGGGTCCATTAGCGGGCGGCCCATGTCCGTTACCGGGAAACCACGGCGGAAGCGTGGCCCGTTGGCGCTGTGAATCCGCGTTGCAGGCCGAAGGAATCGTTCCGAGCTCGGGCATTTGCAGCCGTGCCCTGGTATCGCTCGGGATTTGGGGGTGAGGCTGGCGGCGCTCGGTGAACAGCACGAATCCAACGCCGAAAAACGTTCCCGCCAGAAGCCCGATCGCGGCATTTAGAGTGCGATTCGGGCGGATCGGTTTGCGGGGCGCGCGGGCCGGATCGACCACCCGCACGTTGTTCGCGCGTATTGCCGAAGCTACGTCCGCTTCTTTGACCCTTTGCAGGGTCGCCTCATAGAGCAAGCGGCGCATATCGACCTCGCGCTTCAACGAATCGTAACGAACGGCTCTCGCGGCCTGGGTGGCGGCGGTTTTCAACTGGCCCGCGTACTCGTCCTCCAGCAGTCTCTGCCGACGCGCGGCGGATTCGTACTGATTTCGTATGCGGCTTAAAATATTGCCGCGCTCGCGCTCCGAAGCCGACTGAAGTTCCGCGATCTGGGCGTCGAGCTGGCGGACTTTGTAGTGCGTGGGGGTCAGCACCTCCGAGAGATCCGCCCGTTGCCGGCGGAGGTCGGTGAGGTTGACGTGGTACGAGCGGAGCGTCTGGCTATCGAGAACATCCGGCAGCGAGTCGGGCGGACTCTGTAACGCGATCTCGTATTTCGATTGCTCGGCGGTTCGGGCGTCCTGGGCCACCGCGAGCGAAGCTTGCAATTGCCGCAGCCTCCCTTCCGCCACGTTGTCTTTTTCCGACGTGAAAACGAGACCGCTCCCGAGAGCGTAATCCTGCAGGCGCGTTTCCGACCGCTCCACTTCCGACTTCAGATCCTGCAATTGGCCGGCGAGCAAATCTCCCGTCTGCCGCGCCGTGTGGACACGGTTTTCGAGTAATCCGGCAATGTATTCGTCAATCAGTGCATTGGTGAAGGCGGACGCCCGCGCCGGGTCGCCCGCTTCAAACAAAACTTCTACCAGACGCGTCTGGCCGGAAACGCGAACGGTGAGATGCTTTAACGCGGTTTCAACGGCGGTCTGGCGCCGGTCGTCGTTCGAAGCCAGGGCGGACGTCTGCCGGGAGTGTTCCTGGTAATCGGGCCACGTCGGCACTTGCAGGCGGTCCACGACCCGCCCGGCGAGCGATTCGCTTTGTAAGAGCTTGAGCTGCGTCTGAATGTAGGTGTCCATCAGAAGCTCGCCGAACTCCACGTTGGGCTCGATATCGCGCCGGTTCAGAAAGTTGGTGTTCAGGCTCTGGATCTCGATCAGGGCGCGCGCTTGGTAAGCGGGCTTTTGCGGGATCGTAATCAGAATGCCCATCGAGACGCCCGCCAAAATGAACAGCAATAGGGTCCGGCCGCGACGCAGGAGGGAAGCCAGCAGCTCATTGATGCCCACGAATTCCGGCCGCGCCGGCAACACCTCCCCGGACGCGCCGTGGTGGCGGATCAGTGACGGAGGCGCGGTTTCGCCGCTTGCGGGAGCAAGCCTGCGCATCATATTAGACTCGCGATTCAGCGGCGCCAAATCACGACCCCCGTCCCCATCTGGATAGCCGCTTCGAGAGTGCGGAGAGCTACGCTTTTTGCCGCGCTATTTGGCACAAAGAGAATGTCGTTTGGCCGGAGGGCGACGTCTTCCGCCTTGCCTGCCATGATGCGTTTCAAGTCGACGGGAAGTTCCACTCGCTTCTTGCCCTCGCCCACCACCCGTAGAATCCTTGCGTGCTCCGGACCCGCCGTACGTTCCAAGCCTTCGGCGAGCGAAAGTACTTGCAGAACCGAGATTGTTTCCCGCTCCCGCAATACAAAGCCGCCGGATTTTCGAACTTCGCCAACCGCGTAGACGAGTTTTGCGCGTGGTACTGAAACGACGTCGTTCGGGTCCAACATCAGATTTTCGCGAGGGTTCAAAGCCTCCATGAGGCTTTGCAAGTTCAGTTCGGCGACACTGAATTCACCCGAAGCGTCGGGCCGTGCCGTAGGCAGAGGAATCGGGCCCCATGCACCCTGGCGCGTGATCTTGACGCTGTATCCCGCATCCGGCTCGATCCCTCCGGCCGCCGAAAGTATTTCGATCAGGGTTCTAGCCCCTTGAAGTTGATACACGCCAGGATTCTTTACCGCTCCCACCACTGAGACCGGTTGGCTTTTATACTCGGCAATGGTCACCGACACCTCGGGATTCCGAATATGAACTTTCAGGCGATTCGAAAGTTCCCGTTGCAACTCATCCAACGTCTTGCCGGCGGCATGTACGTCGCCGATGAGGGGCAACTGGATATCGCCTCTCGGGTCGATGCGGATCGGTTTATCGGAAATTTCGTCCGCGTGCAGAGCATGGACTACGATCTGGTCCTCGGGACCCAAGATGTGCGTCGGCCGGGGAGATTGGTTAATAGACTCCTGGCCATTGATAGACAGTGGGCTAACCAGACAAAGGACTGAAATTACGCCAATAACCGACATGAGTAGACCGTTCAACACATACTCCAGAATGTTTTTTGCCAAGGATGTTTTTTGCCCAGTAAGACAAGCTACCGCCCCTTGAGTCCCATCTATTTTGTTCACGACGGAGGACGCCCTCTTGAAGAATATAGCGACCCGGTGGTCGCGCAACAATTGCAGTTTTGCCCTACGCGCTATCGGATTTACTGCAACTAACTACTCAGGGAAAACGGGTATATAAGGGCGGGGTGGGCGGCCCCTACACGTCTTCCGCCGGAGACGGCATGCCCGAAGATGTAAAGTTCTTTTCTATCGCAAATTTGACAAGACTCACGATGTCGTGGAAGCCCAGTTTGCGCATAATGTTGGAACGATAGGTGTCCACCGTTTTCGGGCTGATATTCATCATGGCGGCAATGTCCTTCGGACGCATTCCATCCACCAGCAAAGCGAAAGTCTCGTACTCCCGGCGGCTAAGCGATACCAGAGGATTGCCGCCCCCGCCAGGCTGGTTACCTAAAGTGGTACCGGAGATCAACGGCGTGAGGTATTTTCCGCCGTCCTGGATGTAGCTGATTGCGTCGATCAGGTGCCGGGTTGGATCTTCTCTTAAAAGAAATCCATCCGCGCCGCTGCGAAAGAGTTCTTTCAGCATTTCTTCATCCCGGCTCATGGAAAGCGCAATGATTTTAGTGAGGCACGGGATACTGCGGACCTTGCGGATGACCTCGATACCGTGCAGGTTACGGATATTCAGGTCGATCACCGCGAACTCCGGCGAGAGCGAGCGGATCAATTCCAGCGCGGCCAATCCGTCGGAGCACTCTCCCACCACATCGAATTCCGCTCTCGCCCGTAACAACGCCGCGATCCCTTCGCGAACAATGACATGACTATCGGCCAGAACAATCGTGATACGCCCGGCGTCATTCATGAATAGCTTTCTAATCCACCCAACGACTCATAAGACGGTTAGATTACGATATTTTTCGTTTGGGATTCAAGTACCAAGCCAAGTTTACGCGAGAGAACGTTTGGACTTGACTCAGTCTTCGATGCGCATAGGCTACGATTTGCCCTACGCGAGGTCGGGCAAACCTTACCCTTCAATCGATGGGGAACCCGGGCGGATATGTAGCGGAGCCAGCGGACATACGGCGTTTCCGACCCGTATTTGCGTCTTATTCCTAGGAACCGGTATTAGTTAAACGCTCGAAGATGGGTATGCATCTCTCACCGAATGTGAGATGGTACGATGCATGCCCAATGTCCAACAACTCGCACTATTGTCGCTGGGTGTTGAGCGTTGGAACAAATGGCGGCTGGTTAGCGCCGAGATTCCCGATCTTAGTGGTGCCGACCTTAGTGGGGCTAATTTGACCGGCGCGGATCTTAGCGGATGCAATTTAGAGGAAGCGAACCTCACATCGGCCATTCTGTGCTGGGCGGA
>JALYXS010000207.1 GCA_030946965.1 Acidobacteriota bacterium | reverse complement strand
TATCTCCGGCGAAGTCGCCGACCTGACGCAAGCCGCTGTCCCTAACGCTCGCATCCAGGTGTTCTCTCGAGCCACGAGGGATGTGATCGAAGCTATTTCTTCGGCTAGTGGAACGTACTCGTTCTCCTTTCTCGCTCCCGGAGTTTATGACGTTCGGGTGTCCGCCGCGGGATTCAAAACTCTTGCGTATCCAGACATTACCGTGGAAGCTGAGGATTCGATCGACCTCCCCCTGATTCTCGAGATCGGCGAAATGAGCGAACGCGTCTCGGTCGCCGGCGATCGCGAGCAACTGCAAACCTCCACCGCCTCCCGTTCGCAAAAGTTCGAGCCGCAACATATCAAGGCGCTTCCCTTGATTGGGCGGCAAGCGTACAACCTGATCAGCCTAACGCCCGGCGTTCTATTTACTCAAGAGCAATTCGGCGCTAACGGATTCACTGGCTTGCGAAGTTGGGACGCCAATGGGAAATACGTCATCAATGGCGGCAAGGAGGAAACGAATCAATTTCTCCTGAACGGCGCGCCGGTCAGCCTGACGGGCCGCTGGCAGCTTTCGCCCAACGTGGAAGCCGTGCAGGAACTGCGCGTTATGACGAACACCTACGACGCTCAGTTCGGCAGAACCGGCGGGGGCACCGTAAACACGACGCTTCGCGGCGGCGGCAACAACTGGCACGGCACGGCATTCGAGTTTCTCCACAATGCCGTGTTCGACGCCAACTCGAGCGAGAACAATCGTGAAGGAGCGGGGCGCGGCAAACACATCACGCATCAATTCGGTGGCGTGCTCGGCGGGCCCATCCGCAAGAATAAGGATTTTCTGTTTCTCAGCTTCGAAGGGTTTCGCGAAGTTGCGCCATTCCCCGTGGTGTCGGACACGCCCCCTCTCGATCTCCGCGATGGCCGGCATTTTACGGCGTACGGACTCAAGATTTACGATCCCTTCACCACGCGGCCGTGCCGCGAAGGCATCGATACGCCCGCGGGGACGAAGTGTTTCGGAGCATTCATCCGGGACCGTTTCCCGGGCAATATAATTCCGCAGTCGCGGATGAGCCTTGCGGGACGCAACATCTTATCCCTTTACCCATCTCCCACCGATCCGGGTCTCACGCAGAATTACTTCTCGACAGGCAACAGCGGCCGGTACGCTTACGTGCAACCAATTGCCCGCTGGGATCGCAACAGCGATAAGGACCGGCTCTATACGCTTTTCACCTACCAGAATGGATATGCGGTGCAAAGCACGAATGGGTTTCCGGCTCCGGCCGATATCGGCTCGGGCACGTCGCAGCGCACCGAACAGAGTTATATAACCGAGTGGACGCATGTGCTCTCGCCGAGTTCCGTGGTGGACGTTCGCGCGTCCTTTGGACGCTTCACCGAGTATTTTCCCGAGAGCTCCTGTCCACTCTGTCTTACGGCGGATACTTTGGGAATCAAGAATTTCCCGCACGCCCCAACCGTCGAGCAGAACGCCGCGCCGCACGTCAATCTGGATCTCTACTCGTCGATCATTGGAAATAGTTATACCTGGAGCACGCAGAACCAGATGGACTTTGCCCCAAGCATGACGCAAATCCTCGGCCGGCACGTTCTGCACTTTGGACTCGAGTTTGTCTATGCGGGGCTCGGCAACGGCGGACCGGGACGCGCCAATGGGGAATTTTCCTTTACGCGCCAGTGGACCCAGCAATTCGCGGGACGCAACCGGGGCCCGCTTGACGGCAATGGAGTTGCGGACCTGCTGCTCGGCTTGCCGTACACCGGCTGGATCGACTACAACGATAGCTTCTATCGCACCTGGCCCTACTATGCGGGCTTCGTTCAGGACAACTGGAAGATCCGCCCGAATCTAACGCTGAACCTGGGGCTTCGTTACGACGTTCAGGTTCCGTTTCTCGAACGAGCCAACCGGGTCAATGCCGGTTTCGACCTCACCGCCAAGAACCCATTGAGCGACGCTGTCCTGGCGAAGTGGGCGGAACTGAAGACCGTTTACGATGCCGGAAATCCGAAGTATCCGTATCCCGATCCGCCGGCGGCGCTGTATGGGGGCAGGCTGTTTGCGAATCCGCATAACCGGCGTCCTTACGATACGGATTGGACCAACGTACAGCCGCGGCTGGGAGTGGCTTGGAACTTCGCCCATGAAACCGTGCTGCGGGCGGGCTTCGGAATTTACCATCGGACCGCGGCGGATCTGAATTTCGCCGATGGCTTCAGCCAGCGCACTTCATACCAGAATAGTCTTAATGGAGGGTTAACCCCTTCGGCGGCGCTCGCCGGACCGTATTCGCTCGAAAACCCGTTTCCCAATGGAATTTCGGCTCCTACCGGGTCCGCTCTAGGTCTGCTCACCAACGTGGGCCGCGCGGCCAGTTTCGACGGGCGCGACCGTCCTATTCCGAGAACCTACGAGTATTCCATTGGGATTCAACGCGAACTCCCCTGGCAGATGCTCCTCGATGTTTCTTATTCCGGCAGCCAGACCGTTCATGACATGCTGCCGGTGCAACTGGACTCGGTCGATACCGGTCAGTTCCTGAAAGGCCAGTCCGATCCGTTTTACTTGAACCGGCAGTTGCCGAGTCCGTTCGCGGGAATTCTACCGGCAAACTCGGACTTTGGCGGCGGCGATAGCGTCACGGCGGCCAATCTGCTTCGGCCATATCCTCTGTTTAACGGGATCGCCAAAAATACGAATCCAGCCGCCCGCTACCGGTACGATTCTCTTCAGCTTCAACTCGAAAAGAGAGTTCTCGATTCGACGACTACCGGGATTGTGTCTTTTCTGTTCGCCTATACCTTTTCGAAATCCTTTGCGGCGGACCACCGGCTGAACGATTGGAATTTTCAGGAGAAGCCGATCCATGAACTAAGCCCGCTCGATAAGCCCCAGAACATAGCCTTCGCGGGTACGTGGGATTTGCCCATCGGATGGGGCCGCCGCTGGCTGCGGAATGGTAACCGTCTCGCGGGCGCGTTCACGAACGGGTGGGCGGTGGATTGGATCTTCACCTACACGTCCGGCTATCCGGTGGACAAACCGGATGCGATCTTTCCATGCGGCAGTTATCTTGCGCCAGGAGGGCAGACCAGCGCGCATTGGTTCAATAACGATCCTAAGTGCTACCAATCCCGCCCGCTTTACACGTTACGAACGGTGGAAGACAGGTTCCCGAACATTCGAACGCCTTCGGCCCCACAGTTGAACATGTCCATGGAAAAGACGTTCTGGCTAACCGACCGGTACACCTTGCAGTTTCGCGGCGAGGCGTACAATTTGAGCAACACGCCGATCTTTCCGGGGCCAAATACCAATTTTCGCGATCCGCGATTCGGGCAACTGCCATTTCAGCAGAGCAACTTCCCGCGATATGTGCAGATTGCGGCGAAGCTCGTGTTCTGAAGTTAGGCTGGGAGTACGCTCTCAGGGAATCTTGTTTTGGATTCGCACCGGCGCGAGGTACACGCTTCTGATCGATGTGGAGGGATCTTCCACGGAATGGATTACAAACCGGGCGAACAAGGCATTCGCCGGGATCGGAACGTTTCTATCCGAGCGCGCCTCCTGGGATAGATCGCAAGATTCGGGTGGAATCTTCAGGACTTCCCAGGCATGGGACATCCATTGCAATTCTACGCCGGCGCCGGCGCCTTCTTTGCGTTCGCAGCCGATCCGGTACTCGCGGCCCGGGGTAACCGGGATGTTATCGGAGATCCACTGGCTTTTGCCCCCGTCGAAATGCCAATGATCCGGAGCGTCCTTCGTCGCCCAACGGAGTTCCAGGCGCGGATTGAGGGCCAGGTTTCCACTCACTTCGGATGCGGAAAGTGTCCAGTTAGCCCGCACGATTTCGCCGGCCTTCAGCGTGAGCGCGTCAACGTGGAGCATCTCGCTGCCGGCGCGCTCCACCGTCACGCGGTACACTCCGGGCGGAATGCCCCGCAACGAGAATACGCCCCGATAAGCGCCAAATGCCGGTAACGACTGCGTGCTCAGCGTCGAATACTCCGTGCCCGCAAACGTAATCTTCGCGGGCAGGTTTTCCAAACCCTCAATGGCCGGCGCCGCAATTCCCGCAATCAGCGACGCGCCGCCGGTACCGGCGGTGTTCGCGAGATGCAGGAGTGTGTGAATGGTATCTGCCGTCACGCGCGCGGTTTCGCCGGCCGATTCCAGAGCGGGCGCGTCCAGCCGGGAACGGTCGTTTGCCGCGGCATATGGAAGCATCCGCTCGGCGCGAATCGCGCTGAAGGCGATCAGGCCATTGAGGCGGGTGAGCAATCCGTTCAGCGCCATTTCCGGAGTTTCACCCAGCAGTTTGGGGCGGTAGCCGGTCAGGTCGATCAGCGCGGGGTCAAACCCCGATTCCATTCGCGTGTGATCGGGGCCTCTCACTCCGATAGTGTGCGGCGGCGAGCCCGAATCGGTCACAAAGTGCAGCAGGCTGCCCACCCAGCGGGCGGCATTTTCCGGGGACTCCGTGCGCAGCGCTTGCGCCGCGCGAAGAAAAAATGGCCGGTAGGCGCCCTTAACATCGGGCAGCATGTGCTGGAACGGATGGGGCGCGCTGGGAAAAATCAAAAAATCGTTTGCATAAAACTGCGGACCGGGCGATTCGAGCGTTTCGCCGCCCACATGCCATTGCTCGCGCTGCACCACGAGTGCGTTGACCCAATCGCCCATCTGAACGTATTGCCGCAGCCGCCATGTTTCGTCGCCCCATCTCGCGAGCATTCGGTCTTCGATCGGGATACTGGAGAGAGCGGCACGGACAATCCCGGGGTGAATCTTGCTGTCCCACGCAACCGCCGGCGCAGCTGTCAGCAGTGCCGCGGGCACAGCCATCAACACCGCGCCCGGAATTTTCGCGGCAGCGCGCATCAGAAGTAAAACTTCAGCGCAAATTGAAACTCACGAGGATCGTCCGGGCTATCTCGAGTGGTGGTGATGGAGGCGAACGTCTTGGCGGTGCCGAAGTTCAAGCTGCCCGGGTTTCCGAAATTAGGCGTGTTGGTCAGGTTATAGACCTCGGCGCGGAATTCCACGCGCGTGGTTTCGGTGGTGTGCCACTGTTTGGCCAGCGTCAGATCGCCGCGATGAAAGCGAGGGCCGGATGCCTGCGTGGGCGCGCCTCCGAGGGGGGAAAAATCGGTTTGGCCGACCGTTGTAGCGGGCGCGGGATTCGAGAATGCGGCGGCGTTCAGCCAGTGGGCCACGGTGTGAGCGCCCGTGTAAAGGCCCTGTCCAGGCACGAGCAGGGCGTCGCAGCCCATGCCGGTAGAGGTGCCGACGGTACACCCGATAGTGACAGGACTGCCGCCCTGCATCGTGGCAAGGCCGTTGACGCGCCAGCCACCGGCCACCGCGTTGGTCCAACCGCTCTTGTTCAGGTACCGCTTGTTTTTTCCAAACGGCAGTTCATAGCCTCCGCTGAGATGCGTCGTATTGCGGATATCGAAGTTTGCGCGGCCGTAATCGCCCTGTATCCCGAAGCCCGGGAGATTGGACGCGCGGTAGCCAAGAGTGGAAAACAGAGTATCCGACACGTCATCGCGAACGCGGCCCCAGGTGTAAGCGGCGAGAAAGCTGAGTCCTTTGCTGAAGCGGCGCTCGTACTTTGTCTGCACTGAGTAATAGAAGCTGTTGCCATCGGTGGTGGAGTAGGAAAGGTTGCGCGGAAACGCCGGGAAAGGAAGATACGGCGTGATGTCGGCGTTCGGGGGAATAATTTCAGATGGCAGGTTCGTGCCCGGAGTAGTGGCGAGGTGGCGGCCAAGCGAACCGACGTACCCGATCGACAGCGACTGATTGGGGGAGATCTGGTATTGGGTGGTGAAGTTGATTCCTTCAATATAGGGAGTCTGAAAATTATATTGGACCGCATTCAATTTCAGCCCGGACGCGTTCACCCGGCTCGAAATCAGCGGAACATGAAGCAGCCCGTTTTCGAGAGTGCCGATCGAGTTATCCGCGGTAAGCGGGAACACGGCGTTGGCGGGCGTGTAGTTCAGCCCGAACGCAAACGGATAGTTATTGCCTACGTTTGCTCCATCCCCGACATTAAATATGCCGTTGAAGAAGATTCCGTAGCCGGCGCGGATAACCAGTTTGGGCAGTAACTGGTAGGCTACGCCAATACGCGGGGCGAAATCCTTCTTCGAAACCGTCCCCAGTTGACGGTTTTTGGTGTAGATCAACTGGATGCCATTTTGCTGGAGCGCGCTAAGAAAACTCGGTGAAAGCGGAGTGTTCTGGCGGCGTGAATCGATTATGTACTCGGCGTTGACGAAGGGCGTTCCAGGCAGGAAGTTGCCGTCGGCTCCGTAATGATCGGTTGGAAGAGGATAGTATTCCCAACGCAAACCCAGGTTGATGCTGAGCTTCCTGGTGATGGTCCAGTTATCCTGGATAAAACTTCCGTAGTACGGACGCCGATAGTCTTCCTGGCCCAAGGGCGAGATCTGCACCTGGTTGGCGCCCCCGACGTTATCGATTCCATTCGGCGATGCCGAGACTGAGGGGGCCAACACGAACTGCGCGATACCCGTGCTTGCGGCGTTGCCGTTTGGGATGGTGGTGTACTGGCCGCTGTAAGCGAAGTAGCCGTGCGGGAATTGAGCGCTGAATACGCCCACCTTGACTCTCTGGTATTCGACGCCCATGCGAAGCGAATGTGCTCCAAGCTGTTTCGTTAGATTGTCGTGAAGCTGCAGCGAGCCATTGACTTCGTTCAAGGGAAGGTTGTTATGGCTGCCAATCTGATTCAGTCCGCTGATGTTGATCTGGGTAAGCCCGCCATTGGGCGGATTATCGGGAATTCCCTGTACGCCGAACTGCGCATTCAACCCGCCCGTGTTTCCAAAAGGCTGCACGCGGATGGTGTTCACATGGCTATACCCCAGCCGGAACTCGTTGATGGTGCTGGGCGAGAAGATATGGGTTTCGCTCCAGGCGTAATTCATGACGTCGTTGGTTTGGGTTCCCTCCGCGAAAGTGGCCGCGCCTTCCACAAGACCTCCGAGGGGGCTCGGCAGAACCTGCGGTTCACTGCCGAGACTGGCGCGGATGAACATCTGGTCCTTCTGGCTAAAGTTGTGGTCCAGCCGGATATCGACGGTGTCGTTGTTAATCGATTTTTTCGGATTGGTCACCTCGTTATTCAAAATCCCGGGTTGATTCGGGAGCGGGAAAAGGTTGAGGAGTTTGACGGCGACGGGGTCCACGCGGCTTGCGGGGATGATGTTTCCAGGAAACGGGTCGCGGACGAAACCATTGGCGGTCGCGGCCACTCCCGTCGCTGGGTCAACCGTTCCGGCCGCCGCCACGCGCGTCGTGGCGGGGTCGAAGATAGTCCCAAGCGGGAAAGAGCGGCCCAGAAGGTCGGTTTGTGAGCCGGTCTGCGCCGCAATCAGGTCGTTGAAGTTGGTGAAACCGCTGTTCCGCTCGTTCGCCGTCGGAACGGAATCGGTAAAGGGGACCGATTGCCGGATCCGCGTGCCTTCATAAGCGCCAAAGATAAAGGTCTTATTCTTTCCGTTGTAGAGATGCGGAATGACAATGGGGCCGCCCAAAGTGAATCCGAACTGGTTGCGACGGAACTCGCCCTTATTCTTTCCGGCGGCGTTCAGGAAAAAATCGGTGCCGTCAAGGGCATCGTTGCGGATGAATTCCCAGAGATCGCCATGCACGCTGTTCGTTCCGGATTTTACAACCGCGTTCACCACCGCTCCGGCGGCACGAGCGAATTCGGCGCTGTAGTTAGTAGTCTGGACCTTGAATTCCTGGATGGCATCCACCGGCGGACGGACCACATACGCGGCGCCATTCAGGAAGTCCACGGTGTTGTTGTTATTCGTTATGCCGTCCAGAATGTACGTGTTGTACAGGCTGGGGACACCGTTGGCGACGAAGCTCCCGCTCGCGGTTAAGCCGCGGGTTTCCGGAACCGGCGTGGTGGTCCCGGCGGTGAGTTGGGCCAGAAGAGTGTAATTGCGGCCGTTGAGCGGCAACTCCTCAATCTCGCGAGCGTTGAAGACCTGGCCGACGGAGGCGTCCTGGGTTTGCAAAAGAGGAGCGGCGGCGGAGACTTCGACGCTGCTGGCCACCTGTCCGGGCACGAGCGAGAAATCGACGACGGCGCTTTGCTGCACATCGAGCTTGATCCCGGTCTTGGTTTCCTTGCTGAAACCGCTCATGCTGACGGCGACCGAGTAGGTGCCAGCATGAAGAGGCGTAAATATGTACGTGCCTTCCGCTCCGCTTTGGGTGCTGAGAGTAAAGCCAGTGTCTTGATTCTTGATCTCGACGGAGGCAGCTGGGACCAAGCGGCCTGAGGCATCCGTGACCGTGCCGAGGATCGTTCCGGTATCTACCTGAGCGGCCGCCGGAACTGGGCAGAGAAGGAACAGGGAACAGAAGAACGCCGCGATGCTTCCCGCCGTCGCCGTGGGAAGTATAGATAGTTTCATGGGTGTTGCGTTTTTGAAAGCTCGCTAAGAGGATATTAACCGATCTTCTGAACGATTTCAAACAGCGGGAATCAAGAACGTTAAACGTTCGAAGATGGGATCGGTAACTGCGACAAACGATCCTGCAATCTCTCAACCAGGGCTTTCGTATCCGGATTCTTTACGTGATTCGCGTAGCGTCCTCAGAGCAACTTCCGCGATATGTGCAGATTGCGGCGAAGCTAGTGTTCTGACTTACAGGGCGTACTTATCGTCGGTACTAACTCTCCCCGCCAACCGTGGATCTCCGCCGGTTTCTTTCAGTAACTGCGACAGGCGATCCTGCAACCTCTCAACCAGAGCTTTCGTATCCGGGTCCTTGATGTGATTCGCGTAGCGTCCCCGCATCCGGGGCCCGATGCGAGTGTCCGCAATCAGATTATTAATCTGTTCCGGATCTTTCCGGATATCGTATAACTCCGGAATTTCCCAGGCGCCCGGGTAGCTCATCAGGCTATGCTGTTCCGTCCGCAGTCCGACGATCTCGGGCGTGTACGGGAAATCCTGCTCCCAGAAGTATTCATAGAGGAAATCGCGACGCCAATTCCCGGGCGTCTCTCCGGCCCCAAGCGGAAGCAGCGAACGGCCTTGCATCTCCGGCGGAGGCTTGACACCCGCGGCGTCCAGGAAGGTCGACGGGATATCCAGGTTCAGCGCCATCGCATCCACCGCCCGGCCTGAAGTTCCAAAAAGCGCGGGACAGTGCGCCAGAATGGGCACGCGCAAGGACGCTTCATACATGGCTCGCTTATCGATTAGGCCGTGTTCGCCCCACATGAAACCGTTGTCCCCCATATAAACGATCAGCGTGTCGTTCAACTGCCCGCTCGATTCGAGCTGCTGGAAGATTTGACCGACGCTCTCATCGAGCGCAATCAAGCACTGGCAGTAGCGGCGGTAATGGTAATCGAACGGCTGGTCGCTATCGAGCGCTCCATCCACGCCGTGGCGCGTGATTCTGCGGCGGCGAACCCAATCGGGCCACTTGGCGTAGAGTTCCTCCTTGTAAGGCATCGTGCTCGGGCGCGGCGCGGTCAGCCCGTCGAACAAATGGGCGTGCCGTTCGGGCGGCTGAAAAGGGGCGTGGACGGCCTTGTGCGACAGATAAACGAAGTAGGGACGCGATGCATTTTCACGCATGAACTTCAACGCCGCTCCAGTCAGGATATCGGTCGTGTTGCCCGGAATGCGCTCGCGGACGCCATTAATGTTCATCTCCGGGTTGTCGTATTCGCCTTGGCCGCGAAAACTCATCCAG
>JALYXS010000197.1 GCA_030946965.1 Acidobacteriota bacterium | reverse complement strand
ATCACCACATCGGCTGCCGGCTCTTGCGCCAGATCCGGATCGTAAGACGGCCAAGGCTGCTTGAACACCGGCCCCGATTTCCCCTGCTCCTCCCAAAGCTCCTGCGCGATATACGGGGCGAACGGCGCGAGCAGGAACGTGAGCTTCTCAATCGCCTCGGCCATGGCAGGCGCGGATATTCGCGGCTCCTCCGCATACAGCTCATTCACCAGCTCCATGACGGCGGCAATCGAAGTGTTGAAATGCCAACGCGTGTCGAAATCTTCGGTAATCTTCTTCAAGGTCTGATGCAGCTTGCGCAGAACTTTCTCATCGGCGCTGCCATCGCCACCCACGGGCGGTAGATTGCGCGTAGCGAATCGATAAACCCGTCCAAGAAATCTCGCGATCCCCTCCACGCCCGCGTCGATCCAATCGAAATCCTTCTCGGGCGGCGCCGAAAACAGCGCGAACAGGCGCGATGTGTCGGCGCCATAACGATCGGCCACCTCGTTTGCGCTAACGACGTTGCCCTTCGATTTCGACATCTTCGCGCCGTTCCGTATCACCATGCCCTGCGTGAACAACTTCTTCACCGGCTCGGTATTTGAGACCAGACCAAGATCGCGCATCACTTTGGTCCAGAAGCGCGAGTAGATCAGATGCAGAATCGCGTGCTCGACGCCGCCTATATATTGGTCGATCGGAAACCAATAGGCGATCCTCGCGGGGTCGAACGGCGCTTGATCGTTCCGCGCGTCGCAATACCGGTAGAAATACCAGGAGGAGTCGACGAAAGTGTCCATCGTGTCCGTCTCGCGCCGGGCATTGCCGCCACATTGCGGACACTTCACGTTCACGAACTCCGGAACGTTTTCAAGCGGAGAACGCCCCGTGCCCGTGATCTGAACGTTTTCCGGAAGCACCACCGGCAAATCGCTTTCGGGTACCGGAACCACGCCGCACTTCGGGCAGTGAACGATGGGGATCGGCGTGCCCCAATAGCGCTGGCGGGAAATGCCCCAATCCTTCAGCCGGTAAGTGATCGACGCCTTGCCGAAACCCTCCGCTTCGGCGCGAGCCGTCATCCGGCGGCGCGCTTCCTCGCTCGTCATCCCCGTGTATTCGCCGGAGTTTTCGAGGACGCCATCACCACCGAATGCTTCCCGCATGTGCGCGGCATCGGCAAGCGCGGCATCCACGGGGCGAATCACCGGGCGAACGGGAATGCCGTACTTGACGCAAAATTCAAAATCGCGCTGATCGTGTCCCGGCACGGCCATAATCGCGCCAGTTCCGTATCCCATCAGGACGAAGTTGCCGACCCACACCGGAATCCGTTCGCCGCTGAACGGGTTCGCCGCATACTGGCCAGTGAAGAAGCCCTCCTTTACAAGTTCGCCGGGATCTTGACCGGAGCGCGCGTCGATCATCGCCTTCGCCCGCGGATCGCGCAGATCGTTCACCAACGGATGCTCCGGGGCGAGAATCAGACACGTCGCGCCGTAAATGGTATCGATGCGCGTGGTGAACACGCGAATTTCGCCGAAGTCGATTTCCGCGCCTTCCGACCGCCCGATCCAATTGCGCTGCATCGTGAGCACTCGCTCGGGCCAGCCGCCTTCGAGCTGCTTCATATCGTCTAGCAGCGCATCGGCGTAATGCGTTGTGCGCAGGAACCACTGTTCGAGCGCGCGCTGCTCGACCGGCGTCGATTCATGCCGCCAGCAGCAGCCATCGACCACCTGTTCGTTGGCCAGCACCGTCGCGCAGAGCGGACACCAATTGACCAACGCCTTCTTGCGATAGGCCAGACCGCGCCCCAGCATCTTCAGAAAAAACCACTGATTCCAGCGATAATATTCCGGCTCGCACGTGGTCACTTCGTAATCCCAGTCGTAGCTGAACGCGAACCGGCCGTGGGTGGCCTTCATCTTCGCGATGTTGGCGCGCGTCCATTCGCCGGGAGCCGTTTTGTTCGCAATGGCCGCGTTTTCGGCGGGCAAGCCGAACGCATCCCACCCCATCGGATGCAGCACGTTGTAGCCGCGCATCCATTGATAGCGCGCGAGCGCGTCCCCGATCGAGTAATTGCGAATGTGCCCGATGTGCAGCGCGCCGCTCGGGTAGGGCAGCATTTCGAGCACGTAATATTTCGGTTTGCTCGAATTATTTTCGGCTTTATAGAGTGGCTCGTTCCGCCAGCGCTCGTGCCACTTTAGTTCGATCTGATGGAAGTCGTATGGCTTTTCAGGCATTATTCCTTGAAAATGGTCACCAGCAGCACCGCATCCTCAAGCGCTTCGACGCGGTGTTGCCCCGATTCCAGCCGGATCAGCGTGCCGGCCTTCATCTCAACGGGCATGTTTCCGTCGTAAAACTTCGCGCACCCGGAGAGGGCTTGAATGGTCATCGGACCGGGCGCCGAATGCTCCGGCACAATCTGCCCGGCGCGCAGGCAGAGCAGCATCACCCGCGACCCAGACCCCTGCAATAATGTTCGGAAAATGGGTTTCTTGTCGTCGAATGCAACCTCATCCAGGATGTTCAGTGTTTCCATTTTCCCCTCTGAGCCAACTGAATTCAAAGTATCATCAACTCAATGCCGCAACTCAAGATACCGCGTAGGGATGCGTTTAGAATTGCATTGGCCGCTGCCCTTCCGCGAGCCGCGCGCGCCACGTCCGCCGCGAAGATCGAAACCGAAATCGTCCGCCTGAAGCTGCGCCACACCTGGACCACCGTAATGTCCTCGAGCCAGTATCGCGATAATCTCCATCTCCGTTACACCGAAGACGGCATCACTGGGCGCGGCGAGGCGGCCCCGATCGTCCGCTACAACGAGAACGTGGAGTCGGCGCGCCACGCGGTCGAGTCCGTGCGCCCGCTGCTCACCTCCGCCGATCCACGGCAGTTCGCCAAAATCGAAGCCGAAATATTCCGGCGGATCGATGGGCAATTCGCGTCGAAGGCGGCCATCGATATCGCTCTGATGGATTGGACGGGACAGAAACTCGGGGTCCCGCTCTATCGCTACTTTGGGCTCGATCCGGCGGATGCGCCAATCACGACTTTCTCGATTGGCATTGACAATCCGCAAACTACCAAGCAAAAAGTTGAAGAGGCGGCGGCCTTTCCGGTGCTGAAAATTAAAGTGGGCCTGGACACGGACGAAGCCACCATCGAAGCGGTGCGTGGCGCGACCAGGAAACCGCTTCGCGTCGATGCCAACGAGGGCTGGAAAGACAAGGAAACCGCCGTCCGCAAGATCAACTGGCTGGAAACGCAAGGCGTCGAATTTATCGAGCAGCCGATGCCGGCGTCGATGATCGAGGAGACGCGCTGGGTGCGCGCCCGCGTACACATTCCGATCATCGCGGATGAATCCTGCCTGCACGCCGGCGACATTCCAAAACTCGTGAACGCGTTCGACGGCGTCAACGTCAAGCTGATGAAATCGGGCGGCATGCTGGAAGCGTATCGCATGATTCAGATTGCCAAATCGCTGGGGATGAAGACGATGCTCGGATGCATGATTGAAAGCTCGATCGGCGTAACGGCCGCGGCCCATCTTTCGCCGATGGTGGATTACGCGGATCTCGATGGCAACCTGCTGATCGCGAACGATCCATATATGGGCGTGACCGTGCGAAAAGGGAAGTTGATTCTACCGGACAGGCCGGGATTAGGCCTGCAAGCTGTCTCGTGATTTCCGGATTCAATGCGCGATTGCGCGGTTATCTTCCGGGGAATTCCAATGTCTCAGCGTCTTGAGAGTGCGCTGACGAAACACTAAATCTTCGCTGCCCGATGTTTTCCTCCCGGAACTGTAGATCTCCCATTGCGGACGGTCCCCGCGATCGGACGAAACGTCTAACACAGCCTCGCGATGCCAGTAGCCGGGGAACTCCCGCACAACGCCTTTCATAAGTCGATCCAACGCGGCAGCGGATGGCGGAGAGTCGCGATTCAAGATAACGAGGTCTATAGGATGGTCCAGAAATGTCTTCTGAAGGTCCTCCGGGTTGGCGTAGTTCACATGGTGAATGCCAAGCCACCCTGCCTCGCTCAGGATTTTCGAGGGGCGCAGAAGCACGAACGACGGCCGGTGGGAATCGCGCATCGCGATCTCCGCAATCAAGGGCAACTCCCGGCCGGGCGGCAGCATAATCAACTTCCCCTTCCATTGCGGCTTCGAAACGATGTAGTCTGCGACCGGCCTTAAAACATCGGGAGCATAGCGAGGAGCCAGAACGGCGCCACGCAACAATAAGACAATTGCCAGAACGGCGGGCGCGGCCGTACCAGCTAAGCGGTAGGGCCACTTGACGGATCTTAACTCTGCCGCCGCGCGCACTATCAGCAATATGAGCGGCGGTACCGCCGGAAGAAGATACCGGCTTTCGCTGCCCACCGGCGTCAACATCAGGAAAAACACTAAGCACGGCGGTGTAGCCGCATACATGTACAGGTCAGGCGTCCTAACATGCCTGACAGAGAGAAAGGCAATCGAGAGCAGCGCCGCAATGGAGAGCACGGCGCCTAACGAAATCTCGAGCCCCGATGAGAACGCGAAAAACGCTCTCCCAAAATTCTGATGAACGGGATCTCCATCGGGAGGAAGCCCGACGCTGGCGAGTTTATGCGTGTAAAGTATCCATGGCGCGCAAAGACTGCCGATCAGAACCGGTTGTAGCCAAAAAAACGGCTTGGTCCATATCCTGCGACTCCGGTCCACTGCCAGCAGCACGATGGGCAAAGCGCAGATGAACGCTCCGCTGTATTTCGTAAGGATTGTAACCGACGCTAGAAGTGCGAACCAGACTGCGTGCCTCGGACGGTCGGGATCTCGAGAGAAGCGAATTAACTCGATCAATGCCCAGAAACTGAAAAGGGTTACCGGAAGGT
>JALYXS010000134.1 GCA_030946965.1 Acidobacteriota bacterium | reverse complement strand
CCATCCGGGTGCCCTCTTTGCGGGAGCGGCCGCAAGATATCCGGCCGCTGGCGGAATATTTTTTGGAAGATTTTTGCGCGCGGAATAACTTCCGGCGAAAGCGGATTGAAGATGGGGTTTACGAATTGCTCGAAGGCTATTCCTGGCCGGGCAATGCGCGCGAGTTGCGAAACATGGTGGAGCGCATGGCCATCCTGACTCCCGAGGAAACTTTAGGCATGACGGCGGTGCCGGTGGAGGTCCGCATGCAGCGGGAAGCCGGGCCGCGATCGACGGTGCAGGAAGCGCGCGAATCGGCGGAGCGCGAACATGTGCTTCGCGCGCTCGAAGAGGCGAACTGGAATGTGTCGGGAGCCGCGCGAGTGCTGGGGATGGAGCGCACGAACCTGCACAAGCGGATTCGCGCGCTGGGATTAAGCCGAGGGCGATGATGCGATGGCTCTATCGTTAAGCAAGGCCTTGTCCGGGTTCGTACTGCCGCAAGCCAGCGGACGCGAGATCCGGCTCGGATCGCTTTGGGAAACCCAGCCGGCGATGCTGATGTTTCTACGGCAGTACGGTTGAATATTCTGCCGCGAGCATGTCGCGCACTTGCACGGCCTCGAATCGATGTTTCGAGAGAAGAGCGCGAATTTGGCGGCCGTGGGCTTGGGCAATATGCCCTATGCCCGGCGCTTTCGGGCGGAGACAGGAATTACGTTCCCTTTGCTAGTCGATAAGAAGCGGCTTACCTATCGGGTCGTTGGATTGAAAAACGCTACCCGAATATCTCACAAGCTGCCCGGGCCGATGTGGCGCACGCACTCCTGCGTGCCGTGTCGAGACTCTTCTCGACACTTGTTCGGCGTGCGAAAACCCTGCGTCCCCATGAGTCGGGACGCGGCACGCAGGAGTGCGCGCGCCACTAATGAGGATTGTGTTAAGGCCGTTCGTGGCCAGAATTGTGAAGGGACCTGCTTACCTGCACCCCGAACTGGCGAGCCTTCGCGAGGATCTGCGCGGAATCGAGCGTGAGGCACTTCTGGTTTCGCACAATCAGCTTGCCATTCACCATCACGTAGTTCACGTTCGATCCTTTAAGCGCGTAAACCATCTGCGAATAGACATCGTAAAGTGGAACGGCGTTGGGAACGTCCAGACGCATCGCAATCAGATCCGCGCGCTTGCCTGCTTCAAGCGAACCGATCTGGCTTTCCATGCCGAGCGCTCTGGCTCCCCCGATGGTCGCCATTTCCACGGCCGTTCGCGCCGGCAGCGCTCTGGGATCGCCAGTCACGAATTTCTGAAGCTTAGCGGCAAGGTCCATTTCTTCGAACATATCGAAATCGTTGTTGCTGCCGGCGGGTCCGTCGGGGCCGAGGCCCACGTTCAACCCGGCGGCGAGCATCTTCACCACCGGCGCGGCGCCGCTCGCCAGTTTCATGTTGCTCGATGGGCAGTGCGCCACGCCCACATTGCGGCTCTTCAAAATGGCGATGTCGTGGTCGTCCACCCAGACGGCATGGGCCACGAGCGTGCGTCCGTTAAAGAAGCCGAGCGAATCGAACACTTGCGTGGGGCTCATGTGGCGCTTCGCTGCGATTTCGTCATTCTCGCGCTTGGTTTCGGAGAGATGCGTTAGCAGCGGGGCGTTGAAACGGTTCGCTAGCGCGCGCGATGCTTTCAATGTTTCATCGGAATTGGTGTAGAGCGCATGCGGGGCTACCGCCGGAACAATCAGCGGGTCGTTGTGGAAGCGCGCGAGAAAGTGCTCGGCGTATTGCAGCGCGGCGGCGGGGGTTTTGGCGTCGGGAACGGGGAAGCCGATGATCGTCTCCCCTAGAACGCCGCGCATTCCCGCTTCTTTCGCGGCTTCGGCGGCAACCTCTTCGAAGTAGTACATGTCCGTGAACGTGGTTGTTCCGGACAGCAGCATTTCGAGACACGCGAGCTTAGTTCCCCAGCGAACGAAATCCGGCGAGACGTTTCTCGCTTCGGCGGGGAAGATAAATTTTTGCAGCCAGTCCTGGAGATTGAGATCGTCGGCGATGCCGCGCAGAAGCGACATGGCGGCGTGCGTGTGCGTGTCGATGAGGCCGGGCGCGAGGAGCGCGTTAGGATCGTCGATGCGCTGTTTCGGTTGAAAGCGGGCGTCGATTTCGGATTTCGTTCCGACCGCTACGATGCGTTCGTTTCGTACCGCCACCGCGCCGTTTTCGATCAGCCGGTGCTGGGCGTCCATGGTGACGACGTAGCGGGCGCTGAGAATGTAGTCGGCCGGCTCGGCGCAGAGAAGCGCGGGGATGAGGATTAACGTGGCGCACGCACTCTTGCGTGCCGTGTCCACACTCATGTGGACACTTGTTCCGAAACGGCGAAAAACCTGTGTCCACATGAGTGTGGACACGGCACGCAAGAGTGCGTGCGCCACATGGATACTGTTACAGAAACGAAGCATCGAATGGCCTCGGGAATAGCTGTTTCAGCCGCAATGTTTCCGTCCCGCCGTGCAGGTTCGCGAGCACCACTTCCACGTCGCCGCAGAATTCCCATAAAATCTGCCGGCAGGCGCCGCATGGGGGCGTGAGCGCATCGGTATCCGCCGCCACTGCGACGCGCGTGAACCGGCGCGCGCCCTCGGACATGGCTTTAAAAACTGCCACCCGCTCGGCGCAGATGGTCAGCCCGTAGGTGGCGTTTTCGATATTGCAACCCGTGAAGACACGGCCGTCCTCATCCAGCAGCGCCGCTCCCACGCGGAATTTCGAAAAAGGCGCATGCGAGTGTTCGCGCGCATCGATGGCGGCTTGAATTAATTCACGCATCCAGTCTCGGCAAAACAGCCCTCAACAATTGAGCCAGCGAGCCCCGTATCGTTTCGCCAGTCTCCAGCACTTCTTGATGGCTCAACTTCTCACCGGATAAACCCGCCGCTAAATTGGTCACGCAGGAAATGCCAAGCACCTGCATTCCCATGTGATTCGCCGCAATCGCTTCCAGCACCGTCGACATGCCTACCAAGTCGGCGCCGATTGTCCGCAGATAGTGAATCTCGGCGGGAGTTTCATAGCTGGGTCCAGGCATCGCGGCATAGACACCCTCGGGCAAGTCGACACCCATCTCCAATCCCGCGCTTCTCGCAATTTCTCTGAAGCGCTTCGAGTAAGCTTCGGTCATATCGGGAAAGCGCGGACCCGCGGCATCGTCATTCGGCCCCGTCAGCGGGTTCACGCCCTGCAAGTTGATGTGATCCGAAATCAGAACCATTCCGCCGCGGCCGAGATCCTCGCGAATGCCGCCAGCGGCGTTGGTCAGGACCAGCGACTTGACTCCGAACGCGCCCAACACGCGTACCCCGAACACAACCTGCGCCGCGCTGTAGCCTTCGTAGAGATGCACCCTGCCAGCCATTACCGCGACATCAAGTTGACCGATTTTCCCGATCACCAGCTTGCCCGCATGCCCCACCGCGGTCGAGTGCGGCCATCCGGGAATCTCGGCGAACGGGATCGCCACGCGGTGTTTTACCTCGTCGGCGAATGCGCCGAGGCCGCTGCCAAGCACCAGGCCAACGCGCGGGCGAAGTTCCGTTTGCGAATCGAGGAAAAACTTCGCGTCCTGAATCACAGCAGCGATTAAAGCAGCATACCAGCGATGCACGCCGACATGAAATTCGCCATCGATCCCGCCGCAACCGCTCTCAATCCGAGCCGCGCCAAATCGGGTTTCCGGCTCGGCGCCAGCGCCCCAATCCCTCCGATCTGAATGGCAATGGAACTAAAATTCGCGAATCCGCATAAGGCGTAGGTCGCGATCGTAAACGAGTGCGGATCGAGTTGCGCCTGGATCTTGCCAAGATCGAGAAATGCGACAAACTCATTCAGCACCAAGCGCGTTCCTAGAAGGTTCCCAATCGACGCGCAATCGTTCCACGCCACTCCCAGCAGCCAGGCAAGCGGCGCGAAGACCACGCCCAGGATGCCCTGGAGAGAACCAGGCAGCCAGCCTAGGAATGGCAGCCCGTGGACCCATCCCAAAATCCCGTTGAGCATCGCAATCAGCGCCAAAAAAGCAATCAGCATCGCGCCGATGTTCAGAGCCAGGTGCAGCCCATCTCCGGCCCCCTGCGCGGCGGCGTCGATTACGTTGACGGCGGTTTTTTCCAAGTGCACATCGACGCGGCCGGCGGTCACCGGTTTTTCCACTTCCGGCATGATGATCTTCGCCAGCATAATCGTGGCCGGGGCGGTCATGATCACCGCGGTCAAGAGGTGCTCGATATGCACGCCCGCAATTTTGACATACGCCACCATCACAGCGCCCGACACATGAGCCATGCCGCTGACCATGATCGTGAACAGCTCCGATTGCGTCAATCCCGCGATGAACGGGCGAATGGTGAGCGGCGCTTCAGTCTGCCCCATAAATATGCTGGCCGCCACGTTAAGCGATTCCGCGCCGCTCGCGCCCATGATCTTCTGCATCGCGACAGCCATTGCCTTCACCACGATCTGCATCACGCCAAGGTAATAAAGAATAGCGAAGAAAGACGCGATGAAGATGACGATCGGCAGCACTTGGAACGCGAAGAATACGCCGCTGCCGGCGGCCGTGCTCCGAAGAAAATCCGCGAACGGGCCGTTCTGCGTTCCAAGCGGGCCGAACACGAAAACGCTTCCCGCTTCGGAATAGTTGAGCATGGCGTTGACCCCCGCGCCGATGCCTTGAAAGACCTTTCCGAAACCAGTGCGAAGAACCAGAATAGCGAATGCCACCTGCAGGCCCAGACCCCAGAAAATGATGCGCGGCTTGATGGCGCGCTTATGGGAAGAGAGCAGGAACGCGATACCGAGAATAAACAGAAGGCCGAGCAGACCGGTAAATCTGCCCATCCCGCGGCTAGCCGACCACTTCTAAAATCAGCTCGCGCTCTTCGGGCTTCTGGCCGGAGATGCGGAAGGCGTCTTCCACCATTTCCGCCGCTTCCTCGAGACCTTCCTCCCGCGTATAATACAGGCGGCAAAGCACCGAACCGGCATCCACTTTCTCGCCCATTTTCACCTCGAGAATCACGCCAACCGCGTGATCGATGCCGTCTTCCTTCCGGTCGCGTCCGGCGCCCATCAATGTCGACGCGAGGCCGATATCTTCAGCGTCGATGGCGCTCACGAATCCCGCTCGCGGACACGTAATCTCGCGCATCCCCGTGGCATTCGGAAGCAACTCGAACTTATCGAGCGCTTGCGGGTTGCCGCCTTGCGCTTGCACCACCTGCTTGAATTTCTTGTAGGCCGATCCATTCATCAGCGTGGTCTCGGCCATGGTCCTGGCCTCTTCGAGCGTGGGCGTAATCTTGGCGACGAAAATCATCCGCGCTGCCAGCTCAATGCAAAGTTTCGTCAAGTCCGGCGGCCCGGCGTTCTGCAGCGTCTGGGAAACTTCCATTACTTCGAGCGCGTTTCCGACGGCGTAGCCGAGCGGCTGATTCATGTCGGTGATTAGCGCCTGAACCTTCTTATCCATGCGCCGTCCGATGCCGACCATCATCTGCGCCAGGCGGCGGGCATCCACCTGCTTTTTCATGAATGCGCCCGTCCCTACTTTCACGTCGAGCACCAACCCGTCGATGCCCTCGGCCATCTTTTTCGACATGATGGAAGACGCGATCAGCGG
>JALYXS010000127.1 GCA_030946965.1 Acidobacteriota bacterium | reverse complement strand
TGGAGCAAACGATGGCGACGCAATGTGATCTTCCACTACCCGGATCGGCTGGCCCGAGGCAGCCAGTCGCAGCATCAATTCGACGAAGTTTCCGCGATTGGTGCGAACGCCGCCGGGGCCGAATACGCCCGACGTGCGTACGATCAAAGGTCGATCCAGATACGCTTGCGCGTAAAGCTCTCCGGCCAGTTTCGAAACGGCATAGGCACCCAGCGGGTGCGTCGCATCTTCCTCCGTATAGGGCCTTCCAGCCATGCCGTCGAACACGTAGTCGGTGGAGAAATGGATCAAGCGGGCGTCGACCTGGCGGCAGCCGAGCGCAAGATTTCGAACGCCGAGAGCGTTCGCGGTGAACGCGGCCTGGGGCTCTTTCTCCGCCACGTCCACCTGATTGTATGCGGCGGCGTTGAAGACAAATCGCGGGTCGAATTCCGCTAGCGCTTCTTCTACCTTCGACCGGTCCGCAATGTCGATCGCCGCGCGTTCGAAACCCCGGACTTCGTAGCCCCGCCTCGTCAGATCTTTCACCAGTTCCAGCCCCAATTGGCCGGAACTACCGAAAATGACCGCCCGGTCAGCCATTCAGTTCGCAAGAACCGGAGTAATTTCGGGGGCCTCTTGCCGCCCGGCGTGCTTCGGATTACCTACAAATCGGGCGGCGAGCTGAACCAGTTCCTCCAGACCATACAAGGCGTGCGCCAGCTTGACGTCCAATCTGTAGAACCTCTCCTCTTGCACGCATTCGGAAACTTCGCCGAGCCAAAGAGTATCGCGGGCTTCGATTCGAACCAGACGCCCGCGAGAAAGTTCCCGAGCCGCCTGGAGCGTCATTGACGTGCCTGAAATTTCGACGATCAGCCCCGTTATCGTGATCGCAACGGCGCCCAGGCCCGTGATGACCACCGGCAGATCCTTCCCGAAACCGGCACTCGGAGGAGCGTTCATGGTCGTCCATCCGATATTACCAATGATGTGAACTAATTATCCACGCGAGTAACCCGGTGGCGCATACGGTGAGCAACCCCGCCCAGTATCGAAGGGGCCATCCAAAAAAACTGCGTGGCGGCAGACCTTCCAGCCGTCCTCCCAGAGCGGATTCCCGCAACTTGCGCTGGATAGAAACCGGCAGGCTCTGGATTGCCTTCGAAATCTGATCCTTCCCGCGGCGGTCGGCGATCAGGATCGTACCGGAATTCAGCCCGTTAGTGGATTGCAGGAGCATTTCCCGCAATGGCTCGGGCACATCGTCTACCGAGTGAAAAACCGCATCCGTCTGGTTGACGGAAATTAGAATGGTGGATGTCTTCAGAATCGCGGCGGCCGTTTGCACGCAGATAGTTCCGCAATAAGGACACGGCCCGGATTCGGAATGCGTTTCGGAAGCCGGAAAGCTCTGGTTGCACCGGGGACAGATCACGGGCCTACGCCGCCCCGGCGGTGTCGTTCTTCAACCGGTAATCTCCGAAATGCTCCGAAACAACGTGAATAAACCCCAGCGCCGCTTTCGACAGAGCCTTGTCTTTGCGGTAAATCAGCCCCAACCGGCGGCCCATGGATTCCGGCCGCAACGAGGCCGAGCGAAGTTTACCCGCTGCAATCTCTTCGACGCAATTCGACGCCGCCAAAAATGAGATTCCCAGCCCAGCCATGACAAAACGCTTCATCATCTCCGTCGAATCGAGTTCCATCGAAACTTGGATCTCGCCCTCGACCGGTTCGAGCCACGTGTCGAGACGTGTTCGCGTCGCGCCCGATTTCGGCAGCAGTAGCGGAAACGGCGCCAGATCCTCGCAGGTAACCCACGCCTTTGGGGCCAACGGATGGCCGACCGGCATGATGGCCCGAATTTCATCCTTATGGATATCGACAATCTGGACGCGCTTCTCGCCCACGGGAAGCTGCGTTAGCCCGAAGTCCGCGATATTTTCCATGACCGCTTCGACCACGCGCGCGCCATAGGATCGATTGACCTGAAGCTGCACGGCGGGAAACTGCTTCTTGTACTCCGAGAAGACTTCAGGCAGCACGTAGATGCACGTCGCTTCGTTGGCCGCAATCACTAATGCGCCGCGCGGAACCAGCTCAAGTTCGTGGATCGCGTCCTGCGCGCGCCGCCGCAATTCGAGAATCTGCTCCGCGTATTCGCCGAACAATTTTCCCGCCGTGGTTAGCGAGATGCGGCTGCCGAAGCGCTCAAACAACTCCGTCTTGAGTTCTTGTTCCAACTGCCGGATCTGCGCGCTGATGGCC
>JALYXS010000068.1 GCA_030946965.1 Acidobacteriota bacterium | reverse complement strand
ATCAGGCGCTTCTTCTTGGCGATCGCATCGCGCGCGAAACTGACGTAAATCTGTAGATTCTCCGGATCGATACGCGACTCCGCCGGTCCCGGCTTGCCGCTCGGATAGCCAGTATGGATTCCATCGATGCAAAGCACCCGGCTGACGCGCTGGTACGACGCGGAATACTGTAAAATCTGGCGGATCCCGCCGCACCCGGCGCTCCAGCCCCCCAACTCGATGCGATCGAACGTCACGCCCGCCGCAGACCCAGCTTCCGCGATCAAACGGCTGAATCGCAAAGAATCGGCAAATAGCTTGGCGTACGATCCCGATCCCGCGGAACCTTGGACTGTCACAACGGCCAGGTTCTTTTGACTTGCGGCCGCAACTTCGGGCAGCCACTCGCCGCCGTGAAAAAAGACCAGCAACGAGACATGCGCGGAGTGCGATTTCAGGCGGATTTTTTGGGGCAGGAACAGCGTGCCCAATTCCAGTTTCACGCGCCGGCCGGACGGCGTCTGCTTCGTCAACCGCGGGTGCTCCCTCGCGTGCTCGACCATGGGAGATGGATTTTGCGGCTGCTGGCACAAGACGACCGAAGAAATCAGGAGCAGCGAAGCAAGCGCGCGAGTCAAGAACTCAAATTATCACTCGTTGTAAACTCGTGAGCTATGAAGAGCGCCCTCCCCCTGCTATTAGTGTTTGCTCTAAAATTGTGCGCGCAAACGGTAACCGGAACTCTGGAAGGCCGCGTTACGGACGCGGGCGGCGGAGTGATTGGCGGGGCGGAGATCGCCGTGCAAAATGTAGACACGGGCCAGGCGAGGACGACGCGGAGCAATCGCGAAGGCTATTTTCAGGTCACCTTTCTACCCGTCGGTTCGTATCGAGTAACGGCGCGCGCCCCCGGCTTCGGTCCTGTTGAGAGAAAGGCGGCCGTGGAGTTGAGTTCCGCCCGCGAAGTGGATTTCGAATTGAAGCCCGCGGCAGTGGATACGGCGGTCACGGTAACGGCGGAAAGCGCCCAGATCGACACCACGCGCGGAGACTTGAAGTCGACCCTCGACGAAAAAACCATCGAAGACCGGCCGCTCTCCTCGCGCAATATTCTCGCGCTGGTGGAACAAATGCCGGGATTTCAATCGACCGGCGGGTTCGGCGGCGTCAACAATCCGACTTTGTCGTCGGGTAGCTATGTTTCATTCAACGGCGCGGGAAGCCGGTCCGTATCGTTTCAGATCGACGGCGTAAACAACGACGATTCCTCCGAGGGCACGAACCGGCAAAACGTCAACATCAGTTCGATCAAGGAGTTTCAGGTGCTGACAAACTCTTATTCGGCCGAATTCGGGCGCGCGGGCGGCTCGGTTGTATTAGTCGAAACTAAGTCTGGGACGAACCGCTTACATGGCGATCTCTATGAGTTTCTGCAGAACGATAAGCTCAACGCCAACTCGTTTTTCAGCAATTCTTTCGGGAACAAAGCGGATGGAACACCCGTGGCGCCGCGCGCGCCCTACCGCCGCAACCAATATGGCTACACGGTTGGCGCGCCAATTCGGAGAAATAAGTTATTCATCTTCCATAGTTTCGAACAGACTAAGCTAGCGCAATATAACACGTTCACGCGGTTTATCTTTCTACCCGCCGAAAAGTTACAAGTGGGCGATTGCCGTCTCTGCCTGAATCCCGCGGACCATCCCAACCTTTCCCAGGACA
This sequence comes from Acidobacteriota bacterium, assembly GCA_030946965.1. GTDB lineage: Bacteria > Acidobacteriota > Terriglobia > Bryobacterales > Bryobacteraceae > JALYXS01. Next base: position 2,237 of record JALYXS010000068.1, on the reverse strand, counting down.
TGGCATTTCTTCAGAGTGTACTAAACCGTTTTCCGAAGGGCGCGCCGAATAATTTGGCGGCGTGCGACCACTGTTATACCGAGACTGAACCCGCCCGCTATCCGGATGCGGATTACAGCGGGCGCATCGATTACCTAGCGAGCCGGCACGATACATTCACGGTGCGGTATCAGTACAGCCGGCAGAAGCGCGCGCCGCTCGATCTGATAATCGGCGAGAACGCATTGCAGAATAACAAGCAGCAGAACGTGGGCCTGACCGCCACGCACATGTTTTCTCCCACCACTTTCGGAGAATTCCGGTTCGGGCTGGGGCTACGCACGACCATGGTGGATATTGAGGCGGGCGACAATACCCCAATCGTGCGGATCTCGAATCCGTCGCCGTACACCACCACTTCGCTGGGTAGCGCGGGTGCGTTTCCCATACATCGTTATCAGACGGATTATCAATACGTCTACAATCTGTCGCATATACGCGGCATTCAAACCCTCCGCGCGGGAATCGATTTCCGACGGCAGCATCTCGACGATCTGGCGGATAACTTCTCGCGCGGCTTTTGGACCTTCGGCGCGACGGGCGTCGCGGGCAGCGCCAGCCGCTACGAAGGTTACGAAAATTTTCTCCGAGGCTACGTGACGGGCTTCGAAAAAGGATATGGCAATTTCACGACTTACAACCGGCTGGGCGAATTTAATCAGTACGTAATGGACGACATTCGCGTGACGCCGCGCCTCACGCTGAATCTGGGATTCCGTTGGGAAGTGGTGCTGAAGCCGACCGAAAAAGACAACAAGATCAACTACACTTACAGCACTTTCACGAAAGGATATGAGCCACGATTCGGTTTTGCCTGGTCGCCCGAAGGACCGCGCTGGCTAACCGGCGGCGTTGGCCACTTTGCGGTGCGCGGTGGCTTCGGGCTGTTTCACAATCGAATCTTCCAATCGGTTTTTTCGCAAGGCAGTACTAACCTGCGTTCTCTGCCGCCGTATGGCGCGGATCGTACCTACGATCCCACTTTTCTAACGGCCGACCCGAGTAACGGCTATGTGTTCGTGCCCGGATCTTATCAGCCGGGGCGCATAACCGGATCGCGCATCGATCCGGGCTTGAGACCGCCCGAAACGCAGCAATACCATTTCACGATAGACCGGCAGATCAAAGGCGACATAGCCGTGAGCTTTGGTTATACACGGACGCGCGCAATCGGTTTATTGCAGAACCAGATCGTCAATCGCGCGCAATTTCCAATTCTGTCCCCCGTGGACGGCGTGCTGTATAACCAGATCGATCCGGATCTTGGGGACACGAACCCGCCGCCCGGATCGATTTCGATCGCGCAGGCGCGACTGAACCAACGGCGGCCTAACGTCAACTTCAGCAATGTCTATGTGATTGGAAATCATGCGTGGAGTTACTACAATGCGCTCACGCTTCAGGTCAAGAAGCGGTATTCGCACGGGTTGCAATGGCAGTTAAGTTATGCGTTCAGCAAGAGCATCGATACGGGCTCCGACATATCCCAATCAAATAGCGTGACTGAAGCAGGTTCGGCGAAGAGCTTGCGCGCATTGAGCGATTTCGACCAGCGGCACCGGCTAAATCTGAACTACAGCTATCTGCTGCCATTCTGGACTACTGGACGCGGGCTCCTACGCCAGACGCTGGGCGGCTGGACGGTATCGGGGAACTCTACGTTCGCGAGTGGAAATCCGTTCACTGTGACCGCGGGGTACGATTACAACGCCGACGGCGTTTCAAACGACCGGCCCATTCTGCTCGACCCAAGCGTGTTCGGACGGTCCATCGATAATCCGAACACATCGCGGAGCCGGCTGCCATTTTCCGCGTTCTATCCAACCTTCCAGACTCCCACGGCCGCCCGCCCATTCGATCCCGGCGGGACGGACAAGGATTCGATCGGACGCAATACGTTTTTCGGCCAGGGACTAAGGAATTTCGATGTGGGTCTCTATAAGTCGTTTGTGCCGCGCGAGGGTCAGGCGTTGACTTTCCGCGCCGAAGCCTATGGGCTGACTAACTCGCCGCATTTCGCTTTCCCGACCACCAGTACGCTGAGTGCGAGTTTCGGACGTATCTCTGGCACTTACAACCCATTCAATTTCGTTGGGGCCCAAAGGAACGATGCTGCTTCGCGCATTGTGCAACTAGCATTGAGATATACATTTTAGATGTACAAAGGGCAGACGACGATCGATGGTCTGCGAGACTCG
>JALYXS010000123.1 GCA_030946965.1 Acidobacteriota bacterium | reverse complement strand
AATCCCAACATATAATCCGGCTTCCGGATCGAACTCGACATAAGCCGTGACCGTTGCTTTGCCCTTCACCCCTTCCTCGAGTTTTTCCAGCCGCTGCCGCGCAATTGCCAGTTCCTCTTCCGTGAATAGCGGCTGCCAGTTCGGATTCAGGACGTACGACTCCACCGCGAGATCGAGCCTTTGCTTTTCCTGAACTTTTGTGAAGCCCGACGTAAGTTTCTTGCTCAACAGGTTTTTAACTGTGGCGAGACCACCGTATTTTTTCACATCTCGCAGGAAGTAATGCGGCCAATACCCCAACTCCCTGCCCGATAATTTATAGAGCGATAGCATTTCTTCGTGGAATTGCCGTTCTAATTCACGCTCAATCTCCGCCATAAGGCTTCTTCACATTCTTTCCAGCTTCCTGTATAACGTTTTTCTCTCGATCCCCAAAATCTGCGCCGCGCGGCTCTTGTTCCCGCCGGTGGCGGCAAGCACCCGCCGGATTTGTTCCTTCTCCGCGTCGGCGAGCGATTCGGCCGCGTGCTCTCTCGGCTCCATTGCGGCAAGCGCGTCCTGCACGGCCTCGCGATCGATTCTGTCCCGCGGGGCCAGAATCGTCAACCGTTCCATCACATGCTGCAACTGCCGTACATTTCCGGGCCAAGTCTGTTCTTGCAGTGTTTTCAAACCTGAATCCGTCAGCTTGGCGTCGCGATCGTAGCGAGCATTGTATTTGTTCAGAAAGAACCGCGCCAGCAGCGGCACGTCGCCGCGCCGTTCCCGCAGAGGCGGCAGCGTCAGCCGCACCACATTCAAGCGGAACCACAAATCCTCGCGGAACTTGTGATCGTCCACCATCTTCTGCAGGTCGCGATTTGTCGCCGCGACAACGCGCACGTCCACCTTTTTCGATCGCGAGGCGCCCACGGGCCGAACTTCCCGCTCTTGCAGGAACCGCAGCAGCCGCGCCTGAAAACTCGCTTCCACGTCTCCGATTTCATCCAGGAAAACGGTTCCTTTATTCGCCGCCTCGAACACTCCTACGCGGTCGCGGTCCGCGCCGGTAAACGCGCCCCGCATCGCGCCGAACAGCTCGCTCTCAAGCAACGAGGGCGCAATTGACGCGCAATCGACGGGCACGAAAGGCTGATCGGCGCGCCGGCTGTGACGGTGAATCATGCGGGCCACCAGCTCTTTGCCCGTACCAGTTTCGCCTTCGATCACCACGGTCGCATCGGTCGGAGCCACTTGCGACACGGTCTTATAAATTTCCACCATGCCGTTCGAGCTGCCGATCATCTCGCTCTCTGGCAGTTCCTTGTCTTCGACTTCATCTTCGAAACCGTCGCGCGCGGCTTCGGCGCGCTTTACGGTTTCGAGGAGCCGGTCCAGGTCGAAGGGCTTCGCCACATAATCGAACGCTCCCCCGCGCGTTGCGGCCATCACGGTTTCCATGGTGCCGCGCGCGGTCATCAAAATCACGGCGCACTTTGGGTCGCGCCGCCGCGCGGCATCGAGAACGTCAAGCCCCGTGCGGTCGTCGATATAGATATCCGAAATTACGATCGGGTAGGCCGATTGATTGAGCCGCTCCATGGCATCGCGCGTGGATGCAACCGGATCGACTGCATAACCCTCCAGTTCCAGAAAAGTCACGATCGTCGCGCGGACGCTGCCATCGTCCTCGACCACTAAGATACGCTGCATTGCCTTACTCCGCACGGCAATTCCAGAGTGAAGCACGATCCCTGGCCGGGCAAGCTTTCTACGTGTATCGACCCGCCATGGCGCGCCACGATCTGCTCTACAATCGCGAGTCCGATGCCGGTTCCCGCTTCGCCGGATTGCTCGGCCTTTTGCGTCCGGTAGAACTTCTGGAATACCTTTCGCGCTTCCTTCGGATCGATGCCGATGCCTTGATCGCGCTCGGCAATTTGCACGCGGTGCTTGCATCGGGCGGCTTCCACGCGGACAGTCGTTTTGTGTGTATAATATTTCACTTCGTTCGTGAGCAGGTTATAAAG
>JALYXS010000106.1 GCA_030946965.1 Acidobacteriota bacterium | reverse complement strand
TGGATCGCGCGGCGGCGCTGAATCCGGGGAGCGCCGAAATCTGGAACGAGCTGGGCGGAGTCGCGGCGGCGCGAGAGGATCTGCCGGGCGCATTGGCTCTATACAGGAAAGCGATGTCGTGCGATCCGAGTGCGCCCTATGGCATCCTGAATACCGCGCAAACCTTGGCGCAACTGGGCCGCAAACCTGAAGCGGAAGCGTTGTTCCGCCGCGCGCTCCAAACAGACCCAGCTTCGGCCGACGCGGCGGATGGGCTCGGCCTGCTGCTTGCCGGCGAGGAACGTTATGACGAAGCGAAGCTCCTGTTCGAGCGCGCAATCGAGATTCAGCGCGACCACGCGTCGGCTATCAATAATTTGGGCGTATTGTATATGAAGACCGGCCAGGCAGGTGACGCCATCGCCGCTCTGGAATACGGTGTGAAAGTGCTGCCAACCAACGAGCTGCTTTATATGAATTTAGGGCGGGCTTACATGCAGTCGCGCGCGCCTGAGAAAGCGCGGGACGCCATGCAAAGACTGCTGGAGAAGTCGCCCGGAAACGTGGCGGCTCGTAACGCGCTTCGCGAACTGGAGGCGGTCCGTTGATTGCAATCGGCCTGCTGCTTCTGTTTGCCGCGCCGGAAAATGAGACTGCGAGGCTGGTGCGGCTGATTGCGATTTCGGGCCGCGTCGTGGAACAGGGCGCCAGCGAATCGGACCGCGTGGCGCCCGGCCCGATGATTGCGCCGGGGCCGCCGCCCATCCTGCAATTTCGCTATTTAGAAGGGAGTTTCCGGCATCGGTTTGGAGATTCGGCGCTGGTCCTCGACGATGCGGGCCATTAGCGTTCTCCTGCTTTCCATGCTGTATGCCTTGGCCCAAGATCCGCTCTCGACAGGCATCGCCGAGTACAACCAAGGCCGCTTGAGCGCCGCGCGAAAACATCTGGAAAAGTCGAAGAGCACGGAAGCGCGCGCGTTTCTCGCGTTGGTGCTGGCCGCGTCCGGCGAGTGCGCTTCGCAGCTTCCCACTTTGCAAGAAATTTGGCGCGGCGCCGCGTCACCCCAACTTCGCCGGCTCGCCGGAATGGCGGCCGTGCAGTGCGATATCGCGCGAGGCAAACCCGAAGCTGGTATTCCGCTGGTTAACGAGTTGAAGTCCGCGTACCCGCAAGACGCGGACGTACTCTACCTCGCCGCCAAACTTTATATGAAGGGATGGAACGAACAGGTTGCAGCCATGTACGCGAAGACTCCATCCTCCTATCGAGTGAATCAACTCTCGGCGGAAATTTTCGAAACGCAAGGCAATTACAGCGAAGCCGCCGCGGAATACGCGAAAGCCATCCAGAAAAACCCGAGCGCTATCAACCTGCATTACCGGCGTGGCCGCGCGCTGCTGCTGAGTTCGCACGAACCTCCGATACTCGACCGGGCGCGGCGCGAATTCGAAGCGGAACTGGCGCTCAATGCAGAGGATGCCGCGGCTGAATACCAGATCGGGCAAATCCTTGAAGTGGAGGGGAACCGCGATGGCGCGACCAGACGATTCGAACGCGCCGCGGCTCTGCGCCCCAATTTTCCGGAGGCGCTGGTGGCGGTGGCGAAAGCGAGAATCCGCGAGCGCCGCAACGACGAAGCCGTCACGCTGCTGCAACACGCAATCGACTGGCAGCCGGACAACGAAACAGCGCATTACAACCTGATGCTGGCTTACCGCAATGCCGGAAACGCCGCCGCGGCCGCGCGAGAGAAGGCCGAGCTGGATCGTTTACAGCGTCCGCCGGCCGGCGAATTTGCCGATTTCCTCAAGAAATTAGGCGAAAAGCCGCCACCGCCTTGATACTGCTTGCGGTCTTCCGCGCTTTCCTGCTAGCGCAATCGACCCCGCTGGCCGACTTTCACGACATCGCGCCGCAAGCGGGTCTTACCGATGTATTCCCGAATGGCGGCAATCTGTCGAAGCGCTTCATTCTCGAAACCACCGGCAGCGGAGCCGCATTCCTCGATTACGATAACGATGGTCTGCCCGACATTTTCCTCGTCTCAGGCGAAGGCGGAACCAACCGCCTCTACCGCAACGAAGGCAACGGTCGTTTCAAAGACGTGACCCGTGAGACGGGCCTCACATCTTCAGGCTGGGGTCAAGGCGTTTGCGCCGGCGACTTCGACAACGATGGATTTACCGATCTTTTCGTGACCTACTGGGGGCAGAACCATCTCTATCGCAATATCGGAGGAAAGCGTTTTGAGGACGTCACCGCGCCAGCCGGCCTCAAGCAGGATCGCACGCGATACAACACCGGATGCGCATTCCTCGATTACAATTTGGATGGCCGCCTGGACCTGGTGGTCGCGAATTATCTCCGGTTCGACCCGATTACCACGCCTCAACCGGGCGCGAATCCATACTGCTTCTATCGCGGGTTGGCCGTTAACTGCGGTCCGCGCGGACTTCCTTTCGACTGCAATATTCTTTATCGCAACAACGGAGACGGAACGTTCTCGGATGTCTCCGTGAAGTCGGGAATTGCCGCTCCCGAAGGCCACTATTCGCTGGGCATCCTTACCGCGGACTTCAATGGCGACGGATGGCCGGATATCTATATCGCGGCGGATCAGACGCCTTCGCTGCTGTATATCAACCAGCGCGACGGCACTTTCCGCGAAGAGGCGGTTCTACGCGGCGTGGCGTTCGACGAGAATGGGCGCGCCATGTCCGGCATGGGGGTTTCCTCCGCGGATTACGACCACAGCGGTTGGCCCGGCATTTTCCGCACGAATTTTTCGGATGAGCGCGAGACGCTGTATCGCAACCGCGGCAAGGGCGATTTCGACGACGTTACCGCCGAAGCGGGCGTGGGCCGGAACACGCGCTTCGTGGGCTGGGGCTGCGGCTTTCTCGATTTCGATAACGACGGATGGCCCGATCTGTTCCTGGCGAGCGGCCACGTATTCCCCGAAGTCGACCGGCTCCACGCGGATATTGCGTATCGCGAACGATCGATTCTGTATCGCAATTTAGGGAACGGACGCTTCGAAGATATTTCCGAACGGGCCGGACCGGGCATTCTGGAACGGCATGCCGCTCGTGGAGCTGCGTTCGCCGACATACGCAACGACGGCCGCATGGCAATTCTCATCAACAGCCAGAATGAGCGGCCGGCGCTTCTCGAGCAGAAGCAAGTTTCCGCCAAT
>JALYXS010000058.1 GCA_030946965.1 Acidobacteriota bacterium | reverse complement strand
GACTGGGATCGTGAATCCCGCAAAACTAAGCGGATGGAGGCGCGAGAGCGTGTGCGCCCGCTGTCACCTTCCCGGAGCCGTGGAGATTGCGAACTCCGGCCGGCGACCGTATCAACCGGGCGATCTGTTGAGCGATTCGGTTTCGGTTTTTGTGTGGGACGGCCCCGCGCGTTCGAAGCGCGAGACCACCGTCAATGGCCACTTCGAACAGCTTGCCAAGAGCGCATGCAAACAGGCCAGCGGCGAAAAAATGTGGTGTGGAACGTGTCACGATCCTCATTCGCCGGCGGCGTCTTATCGGGAAAAATGCCTCACCTGCCACGCGCTCGCGGACTGCAAGGCCACGGCGAAGGTTCGCGCCAATGCCGCCGATGAGTGCGCCTCGTGCCACATGCCGTCCATCCGCGCCGTCACCGTGCGGCATGCGGCTTATACGGATCATTCGATCCCCCGATTGCCTCTTCCCGAAGTACCGCTCCGAATTCCAACCGATGCCCGCTTGATTCCGTTCGACGGTTTTCAGGCTGGCGATCGCGAACTCGGGCTAGCCTATGCGGCCGTCGCGATTCCCGATTCCAATCGCATCTGGGGAACGCGCGCGTTCGATCTGCTCTTGAAGGTCAATGAGAAAGCCCCCGGCGACGCAAAAGTGACATCGACTCTTGCGGCCTTGTACGACCGTAAGGGAAATCGAGAGCAGTCTTGCAAACTTTACGCGCGGGCCATGACGTTGGGGAATGCGGCATTGGGCGATACCGCGCCGGTCACCGCAATTAATTACGGAACGTGCCTCGCGACGGAAGGACGGCTGGAAGAGGCAATGCAACTCTGGAGCGGCGTAAGAAATGAGGCCGCGCGGTTGAACCTGGCCGTGGCGCGGTTCCGGTCCGGCAAGGCCGCCGAGGCGCGCGCGAATCTCAAAGAAGTATTGCGCTTCAACCCCGTCTCAAAGCGCGCGCGAGAGTTGCTCGATTCTATGGGTCTGGCGCCGTGATCTGCCCCTGTTCCGGCGGCGTTTGCAATAAATCCTGCTGCCGCTCGAACGCTTTCGCGGCAAGCTCGGCCTGTCCGGTCGCGCGATACGCCTGCCCAAGTTGAAATAGGATTGCCGCCTCGCCGGTTGGTAATCCTTTCAGCAGATGCGGAATTGCTTTTGAAGCCGCGCCAAGCTGCAAATAGATCCGGCCTAATACCGCATGAGCTTCCAAGAGGCCATCGTTCAGCCGGATCGCCGCTTCCAAATGCGGGCGCGCGGCCTCGCTCCGCCGCTCACGAAAGAGCACGTCGCCCAGCAGATATTGCCACTGCGCCTCACGCGGATTCGCCGCCACCAAACGCGCGAGTAATGGCTCGGCCTCCTCATAAGAGCGATTGATCCAAAGCGATTCGGCCAGCTTTCCCAATAACCGCCGGTCCGCCGGCGTGAGCGCGACCGCGCGTCTCCACTCGGCCAACGCTTCGGCCCGGCGTCCTTGCCGCTGATCCGATTCGGCCCGCAATTCCAGAAGCTCGGCGGACTCCGGTAACTGCTCCATCTGCGCCAGAGCTTCAGCGGCCAGCTTTCGAAATTTGTCCGCTTCCAGGAAATCCCGCTGCCGCGAGTTTCTGTTAGCGGACGCTTCTCTCTGCCGCTCCGTCGCCGCCCAATCGGGATGGCCGGTTTTGTCATAAACCTTCGACAGCGCTTCATGCACGCCGCGCAATTCGGGCTGCCGCTTCGCCGCCTCGCGCAACAGCCCAAAAGCGCGCGTGAAATGCGTGTCGTCTAACTCGGATTGCGCGGCTAGAAAAAACCATTCGGCGGAGTCGGGCGCCGCGCGCTGCAAGCGCGCCAAATCTTCCCGCGCCTTAGCCGTGTAAGTAAGTGCGAGACCCTTCCAACCTTTCGCGGAATTCGGATCTCTCGCGACAAGCTCTTTGAAAAACTTGGCCGCTTCGGCTAAATCGCCGACCGCCAGATGAGCGTCGCCTAGTTCGAGCAGCGCGAGATTATCGCCCGGCGACAGCGTTAACGCCCGGCGCAATGGATCGATGGCCGCGGCGGGTTGTCCCATTTTTTGATGCGCCATGCCGAGCAGAAGCCAGGCGGCGAACATCTCCGGTTTCTGTTTCAGCACCAATTCCAACTGCTCGATTTCATCGGTATACGTGGCGGCCGATTCGAAAGCTAGCGCCAGGTTCAGACGCATGCCCGCGTCGCTAGGAAGCTCCTTCACCAGCGCGCGGTAGCGCGTGACGGCTTCCGCGGCTTTTCCGCTCAACAGAGCGCGCTTGGCTAACTCGGACCTCTGCTGCAAATTGTCCGGGGCCGCCACCATTAGCAGGGCGGCTAAGAGCGAATACACGCTACAGTATCCCAAAGGTGCTGCGTTTCTCGTTCTGGATATTGCTCGCCATGTTGCTTGTTACGTTGTTCGCCACGGCAACTCCGGGTTTTCGGGAAATCGAATTGCCTTTCGTCCTCGAAAATTCCGCGTCGCCCGAGAAGTATCTGCCCGAGACAATGGCCGGCGGAGTGGCTGCGTTCGATTACAACAACGACGGACGCCCCGACATTTTTTTCGCCAACGGCGCTGAATTGCCGTCCTTGAAAAAATCGGACGCAAAGTTTTCCAACCGGCTGTTCCGGAACGAGGGCAAGGGCCGTTTCACCGACGTAACCGATGAAGCGGGACTTGCCGGGTCGGGTTACTCGATCGGCGCGGCGGCCGCCGATTTCGATAACGACGGGAATGTCGATCTGTTCGTCACCGGCGTGAATGAAAATCATTTGTACCGGAACCTCGGCAACGGGAAGTTTCAGGACGTCACAGCCAAGTCCGGAATCGCGAGCGGTGTCTGGTCCGTTGCGGCCGGCTGGTTCGACTTCGATAACGACGGCAAGCTCGATCTGTTCGTCGTGAACTACGTTGCCTGGTCCGCTGGCAAGAATCCCGTCTGCAAAGATCCCGGCCAAAAAATTCGCGTGTATTGCCATCCGCGCCAGTTCACCGGTTTGGCCAACACGCTATACCGCAATCGCGGCGACGGCACTTTCGAAAATGTTTCCGTGAAGTCGGGAATTGCGAAGCACGTGGGAAAGGGAATGAGCCTGGCAATCGCGGATTACGACGGCGACGGCTTCCCGGACGTTTTCGTCACCAACGACACTCTCCCGAACTTTCTTTTCCACAATCGCGGCGACGGGACGTTCGAAGAAGTAGCCTTTGCCGCCGGGGTTGCGATGACGGACGACGGCAAAGCCGTCTCCGCAATGGGCGCCGATTTCCGCGATTACGATAACGACGGTTTACCGGATATTGTTTTTACCGCACTGACGGGCGAGACATTTCCCGTATTCCGCAACATGGGCAAAGGCCAGTTTCGAGACGCGACGTTTTCCTCTCGCATGGGACCGCTCACGGCGCGCCTGGCCGGATGGAGCATCGCTATCGCTGATTTCAACAACGATGGATGGAAGGATATTTTCACCGCCAACGCGCATGTCACGGACAATATCGAACTGTTCTCCGGGGATCGCTACAAGCTCAAAAATACTGTTTTTTTGAATGGCGGAAAGGGAGGTTTCGCGGCCGGTCCGGAGTTCGACGAGCCGCATGCCCACCGGGGCAGCGCCATTGCCGATTTCGATGGCGACGGCCGTCTCGATATTGCCGTCAGCGCGTTGGGCGCGCCGGCGGAGCTTTGGCTTAACACGATGTCCAGGGAGAATCATTGGCTCGATGTCCGGCTGGTGGGCACGCGGAGCAATCGTGATGGCATCGGCGCGATCGTGCGCATTGGCAAGCAGGTAAATCAGCAGACGTCGGCGTTCGGATATGCGTCGTCGAGCAACGGCCCGGTTCATTTCGGGCTGGGAGCGGCGAACGGCGCACTGGTTGTCGAAGTGAAATGGCCGGGCGGCAAGGTTCAGACCTTCAAGAACGTCGCCGGGGATCGCATCGTCACAATCGTCGAACCCTAGTGATTTAGTGCTAGTGGTTTAGTGCTCCGCTTGCGGCTGCGCGGGAGCCAATGCGGGAACGCGCGAAGAGGGTTCGGTCTTCGGCCCGAGGCCGAGCGCAATCAACGATAGCGAATTCACCCGTCCAGTCGCTTGCAGATTCTGCTCTTCCTGAAATCGGCGAAGCGCCCCGGCAGACTCCTGGTCCCACACTCCGGTCGGCGGAGATTTCAGATATCCTTTGGACGCCAACGCCTCCTGAATTTCACGATAGCGGTCGGCGGAAGGTGCTAATTGACGGCTCCGCCAGCTTTGGGCTGCCTTCGCCGGCGAATGACTCCTGTGCCTGGCCTTCGCTTCCAACGTAAACGTGCAAAAACAAAGCAGAATTAAAAAAATGCGGGTGATGTTCATAAAAAAAGGGGAGCTCCGGAAAAACCGGACCTCCCCAAAATTGTATCAACTGCCTGTAACGTTACTGAACAGTATTGGGCAAAGTGCCGGCCAGGAAAATAGGCTGCCACGTACCGCCGCGCATCCCGCCGCTACGCATTACGCGGAAGGCCACCGACTGGCCAGTCTTGAGCGTGTTCTGAATGCGCGTTACATCGTCATTGCGGTTCACCGGTTGCCGGTTGATCGATTCGATAATGTCGTTCTTCAGCAAGCCGATGTCGTCGGCAAATGAGCTGGGCTCCACCGCGGTCACCAGCACTCCGCTCTTGTCTTTGAAGCCCAGAGTCTGGCGAAGCTGATCGTTCAGGTTCTGGATCTGAATACCGAACTTGGCTTGGGTCGCCTCGCCCGGTCCGTTGTTATCCTGGCTTACTGCTCCAAGTTCATCGGGGAAAACCTTGGCGCGATCGCCGATCGTAACGGTCACATCCTGCTTCTTGCCGTCCCGAAGAAGGCTCATGGTGAGATTTGTCCCAACAGGGCTGTCCGCTACGGTATCGATCAGATCCTGACC
>JALYXS010000051.1 GCA_030946965.1 Acidobacteriota bacterium | reverse complement strand
GTCTAGACTAATACACCTAATTGATTTCGAAACAGAACACCTGATTCGATCCTTCGGGCGTGAGTGAATATTCGCCATTCGAAAGACTATCCGTTACTTCCAGCCGGTACAGGCCTTCCGCGATCCGATTGACCGTGAAATTGATCGGCTTCGCGGAATTCTTCTTGCGCGAAAACGTGATTTCGCGCTCACCATTGCGCGCCTCCAGTTTGTATAGCTGCAACTTATCCGCGTTCAGCTTGTCCGCTTGCAGGAGGAATATCGGACTGGCGAGCGGCGTCTTTACGGGCGAAGCCGCGCCCGAAATGGAGTATGTAATCTCATCTTTCTTCGACGATTGCTGTTCCCGCGCTTCGGCGATCTCGGTTTCGACCAGGTTGTCGGCATGAATTAGATACGGCACGTCAGGCTTCGTGGGCATGGGTCCCGAATATTTTTGCGCCCAGGTCGAGATTGCCAGGAACAGAAGAGCGAATGAAATCCGCTGAATCATATGCCATTCATTTTAGGCCACGTGGAAGTCCATGTCGATGCCCACTCGTCCAGCTTCGTGCCGCGGAAATCGGCAATCTCCAGGGCCACGCCGGGCAGTCCGGCATGCGTGGTGAGAAGCCCGACGACCGTCATCCCGGCGGCCAACGCGGATTGAACGCCGGGCACGGAATCTTCAAACACGACGCACGCGGACGGCGCAACACCCAGCAGCTCCGCCGCTCGCAAATAAATTTCAGGATGCGGCTTTGGGCGATGCACCTGGCAGCCGTCGACAACGGCGCGGAACAGGTGCTCCAGCCCCGCGGCCCGCAGGACGAAATGCGCATTCTCGGGCTCGGCGTTAGTGGCGACGGCCGTTGGGATGTTCTGGCAGCGCGCGAGAAACTCGCGAATGCCCGGCACCAAAGCGCGATCTACGCCGGTCCCGATCATCTCGCGATAAAGCCGCTCCTTCGCCGCGCCGTGCTGGAAGACTTCCTCTTCGCTGAGATCCGCGCCGAAGAAGTCGCGAACAATCTCGTCGTTTCGCTTTCCGAACATCCGCCCTTGCATGGCCTCATCCGTTTCGATGCCGTGCCGCAAATTGTAAAGCCGCCACGCCTCGCGGTGAATCGGGTTCGAATGGACGATGACCCCATCCATATCGAAAATCAGAGCGCCCGGCTTAATCAGCGGGGCTTTAATCGGCATTGAGTTCAGCTTCGAGCCAGTTCAAATAATTCAGAGACCCGTCCACCACCGGAAGAGCGAGGATTTCGGGCAGCTCATAAGAGTGCGAGGCTTCGAGCGCGATACGCACCGCGTCGAAGCGGTCGCGGGACGTCTTGATCACCAGCAGCCATTCCGATGCGTCTTCGACAACGCCTTTCCAACGGTAGAAGCTTCGCACGGGAGCGAGAACATTGACGCACGCCGCCAGCCGCTCGTCCACCAGGCGGCGGGCGATTCTCTCCGCTTCCTCGCTCGATCCGCATGTATTCAGGACGACGATATTGCCGGTCATGCAATAAACAGATTCAGATTTATGGAAACAATTATATGCATGGATGTTATGATCTCCGAAGAGAGCGCCGCATGAAAATTTCGCGATGGAAAGTAGGTTACGCAACCCTCGTCGTCCTGGGCGGTGCGTACGGTCTTGTCGTGTTGCGTGGTCCTCACGGCATTCCGGGGCTGGTTCAGAAGCGCAGCCAAATCGAACAACTCGAAAAAGAGAATCAGAAGCTTCATCATGAAATCGAGGAGAAGCGTGACCGTATTAGCCGCTTGCGCGATAATCCCGCCGATCAGGAACTCGAAATCCGGCAGCGCTTGAAGCTGGTGAAACCGGGCGAGAAAGTCTTCGTGCTCCAGGATCGGAAGCCGGACACCGGCGCCCGTTGAACCGTCTCCGTTACTCTGAAAGCTAGGCTGCGGTTTTCGGATACCAATCCCGAGTCCGAATTTCTACTCCGCTGCCTGCTAGACCCTTCTCAAATACGCTTAAATCCGAGCCTCGATAGTGGTACGGGTAAACGATTTTTGGATGAAACGCCCGCACCGCTTGCGCAGCTTCGTCCGGCGGCATCGTGTAAGGCAAATTCATGCAGACGAATGCCACGTCGATATTCTTGAGGGCTTTCATTTCCGGAATGCCTTCGGAATCACCGGAGAAGTAGAAGCGCTTTCCCCCATAAGTGAGCACATACCCATTGCCGCGGCCCTTATCGTGAAACAGTTTGCCCGGCGCTGGGCCTCGAGTCAGATTGTACATGGGGATGGCTTCAATCGTCCATTTATCCCAATTCTGCGTTTCTCCGTTGTGAATAATTTTTGCGTCCATTACCGTCTTCGCAACCGCTTCAGGCGCGAGGATGACGGTCCCGGATTTCTGAAGTTTGGCGATGGTTTTCGGGTCCATGTGATCGCCGTGAATATCGGTGAGCAGTATAAGATCGGCGGAAGGAAGCCCGTCGTAGCTGCCCTGCGCGGGATCGAGATAGATAACTTTCCCATTCGCCTCGATCATCAGGCTGGCGTGCTGGATAGGAGTGATCTTTACCTCGCCCGCGCTGGTAGAGAATGTGTCGGAAGGGCGGGCCGATTGAGCGAACAACGCGAGGCCGGTCAATAGCAGCCCAAAAACGAGATTTGGCCAGTGCATACC
>JALYXS010000015.1 GCA_030946965.1 Acidobacteriota bacterium | reverse complement strand
GGTTTGCGCCATACTCCGCGGGTGCTGGAAAACAGATTGCGTTTGCCGTGCTGGTAGAGAACGGGCAATACGGCGGGACGGCCGCGGCGCCGATTGCGGGCGAGATTGTGGCCGCGGCGCGACAGCTTGGGATCATCTAGCCGGTGCTAAAATCGGGGTGTCCCTGGGTAGAGGATCAATGAAAACCTTCGACGAATTGACGGAAGAAGAGCAGGATCGGATATTCGAGTCGATTGACGGGACGGACACGGTTCCAGACTGCGAAATGCGCGATGGTACGCACTACGAATACGATCCCGGCCTGAAAAGCGTCGTCGAGTTCACGCCGCAAGGCGAGCGGTTCGTAGTTTCGTTTCGTGATGGCGCACTGGTCCGCCTTCGTGATTTGGATAAGCCTCCCGGCTCGAACTTAAACGCTGCCTAGTTCTGGCCCATAGGTGCCTAGTCTCTCCCAAGCGAAGCACGACGGCAGACCGCTTGCGGAACAATTATTGGTCTTCGATAACAGTGTTTACCGGCCCGATCCACGGCTCATCGCCCGTTTCCAGAATGGCGAGTTGGTTACGCTGAGGCGTGATCTTCCAGAGTGGGCGGAAAGGAATTTCAGCTCCGTTTTTGATGAATTTCGCCTGAAGCAGCGCAAGAATAATCCTTAAGCTCCGCATGAAATCTCTCGAACAACTGGATCGCTGGATCGGCGGTGTCGTTAAGCGCTGGAGCCATAAAGTCTCGGGCGGCGCTCCCACGCCGGAAATCCTCGAAATCCGCCGCGACGTCTTAAACCAGGTCAAAGATCAAATCCAGACGAAGGGCAACGGCGAGTACGTCTTTCCGTACAACGAGATTGACATTCACATCGGCAACCCCGATCCGGCGGAACGCGATCTCGCCGAAGCGGCATTTGCGGAAGACCGATCAATGGAAAAGGATATTCGGGATCTTCTCTCGGAAGCGGGTTGCCGCGTGCCGGCCGATTTCGCGGTTCAGGTCGAAATAACGGGTGATGATGGCGCCCAGCCATTTCGCATCGTTTTTCATCGAATCAAGACGGCTGGCAAGGTTGATCCGTCCCGGCCCGCGGCGCGGCTCTCCGTAGTGCGCGGGCAATCCGGCACGCCGCAAATCGAAATCCACGCGGATCGCGCGAACCTTGGCCGCCTCAGCGAAGTCGTGGACGAGCGCGGCAGCCTTCGGCGGCGCAACGATATCGCCTTCGCGGAAAGCGAGACCACGGTTTCGCGCGAACACGCTTATGTCCGCTTCGATCCGGCGAGCGGAAAATTCCGCCTGTACGATTACATGAGCCAACGGGAGACTGCGATATTCCGCGATGGCCGCCGGATCGAGGTCCCTCGCGCTTCGACCCGCGGCGTGCAGTTGCGATCCGGCGACGAAATTCATTTAGGCGATGCGCGCGTTCTCTTCGAGATATTTGAGATTGCGCCCGGCGCCTGAAATCAGAATGACAACCTCGCCGAGAACTGAATCTGGCGCGGCGTCCAGTAGGAAGTTTGGAGGGACTCAGTACCGTCCGTCGTACCCGTCGTCGTATTTGGATTCACGCGGCCTTGAATATTGAACGCATTGAACGCGTCCACGTTCACCCGGAACTTCACCCTCTCGGTAATGGAGAACACCTTGTAAAGGGAGACGTCAGTGGTGTAGTTGTATGGTCCGAGCAGCACCGTCTGCGAGAATGGATTGGCTCCCGACGGACCGGGCGAATACCCGGTCAGCACCGTGCTTCCGTCCTTCAGGTTGACGGGAACGTTGTTGTTCCCGTAGTTCGCCGTGCCCGGCGTATTGTTGATCGGCGTTTGATAAGGAGTGTAGCCGGAAGGAAGACCGGATACACCATTTTTCGCGGCGTTGATCGATGTCGGCGCAATATATCCGTTAAACCACTCGTATTCGGGATGGCACACACCGCTGCGGCAATCCGTGATCGGGACCCCGCTTTTATAGGTCTGAATCGGGCTGGTAGGTCCCCAATTTGTCGCAATCGGTTGAAACGCCTGCGATAGAACGTTTCCTATAAACGCAACCTGGTAGCCGCCCACCAGCGCGTCCAGGAACCGGTTGGCATTGTGCAAAAAGTGCTTGCCCCGGCCCACCGGCAGATCCGCGATCCCGTTGAAGCTGATGTGATGTTCGGGAATTCCCGTGTCGATGTGATAGTTCTCGTAGCGATTCAACGCCTCGCTCGGATTGGTAAGCGTCCCAGGATTGAGTCCCGCCGGAAGCGTGCCCGGCGCATAGAGCGCGGCCGGATATAGCACTCCATCCCGGAAGGTATTTCCACCGACCCGGAAGGCTCTCGAATACACGTAGAAGATCTGGTACGCATACCCGTTCTTGAATTGCCGTTGATAGTTGAGTTGCAACGCACTATCGTTGGAGAATCCCGTTTTTGTGGACAACACATTGGTACCCCAGGTCGTCCGATCGTAGGGACGCGTCGCGGTTGAGGCATACGTTCCGGTCGGCGGCAACACCCCATTGACTGTCTCGTACACATAGGTGGAGGGGGCGGCATTGTACTGATAGTTCTGATCGAGGTTCGATCCATGCGTGAATACGTAAGTGATCCGGAATACCGAGCCGCCCTTGATGGGCTGCTCGATGGTCGCATTCGCCTCTCTCACATGGGCGGGAGGATAGTGCGGGTCAAGCGTGGTAACCGAGATGCCGGGGAGCAGCGAGTTCACAGCGGAACTATTAACGACATTGGCGCTGTTTAGCCCCGCGACCACGGTCTGCGGCGTGCGCAGGAGATAGTTAGGGAGGCCGTCCGGTGCCTGGCCCGCGCTCGTGTAGCTTTGCGAGTAACTCGCGAGAAAGGGAAGGTTTGTGATGGCGGCCCTTAGAGAATTACGGACCGGGACCGGATAGATGTAATCGCCATAGCCCCCTCTGACGACTGTGCCCCACCTGCCGCTAAAAGGAACGTAAGCAAACCCGACGCGCGGGTTGAAATTGAAATTGCTATTGAAGATCCCGGCGCTGGGGATTCCCGCCTGCTTCGGTGTTTCGATTTTCACTCCAAGGTTCTGAAGATTGGTGGCGATCGCCTGCGTGGTATACCCCTTATCGATGTAGAAAGACATCGGATTCGGCAGCACAAGCGCGTCATGGGCCAGATCGAAGCTTACATTCAAACCGTCCTGGGTGTGCGGCGCCGGATGCATCTCCCAGCGAATCCCTGCATTGATCGTGAGTTGCTTGCTCACGCGGAAGTTGTCTTGAAAATAGAAGTCGATCTCCTGGTCCCGGAAGTGCCCAAACGGGGCATTCTTTAACTGGCTGTAGGAACTGGCGGCGCCGAGGAAGAAGTCCGCATTCGGAGAGCCGGTATTGGGAAGGGCGCCGTAGTTGGCGCCCGTTGCCGGGTCGTACTCGCCGGTTGCCTGACTCGAAAACGTTACCGTGTCCGACTGCCTGTCGGGAAGATAGCCAAATCGTTCGTGCCGGTAGCGGCCGCCGAACTGCATCTGATGTTTACCCAGGACCTTGGCCATGTTCTCGTCGAGAGTAGTCAGGATTTGGCTCATGCCGTAATTGAACTGGGAACCTCCGTAAGGCATGATCAGGTTGGCTCCGATATTAGGGAAGCCCGACTGCCCGAAGTTATTCGGAAGTCCCAGCAGCGTTTCATAATTGGCATCGACGGGGCCGCCTCCGTTTACATACATTCTTTGCCATTGTTGGCTCACAATCGTCTCCGAAAAGAATGTCGGGGAAAAGACATGCGAGAAGCCCACGGCGCCGCTGACGCTCTGAATTGGGACAGCCTGATAGCCTGTCGCCCCCGCCGGCAGACCGCCCCCCGCAATGTTGGCCGGCGAGTTTGCCGGGTAGTTGCGCAAGCTTTGCTGCGTCTGATCGATGTCGGTGAACCGAAGGTAAAGCCGGTTATTTTGGTTGATGACATGGTCCAGGCGGAACGTTATATTCGGGACCGTTTGCTGCGTGTTATTGACCGCATTAAAGTTGGAGTTGACGAGCGGGTTATCGGCGCTGGTGGGCAGGGGAGTAGCCGCGTACAACGCCTTTGCCAGGGGACTCTCGCGGCTCAGGGGAATTTGGTTGTTCGGAAACGGCGTGCGCTGGAACGTGCCTGCCTGTGTCGTGTTGGGGTCGTATAGAACTTGCTGCACGCCGGCGCTATTGATCAATCCGCTGAAGTCGCCGTTTCTCATGGCAACGGTCGGAACCGTTACGAGTTCGTTCGAGGCTTGCCGGAGGGAGAAGCGTTCGTAGGCGAAGAAGAAGAAGGATTTGTTTTTGCCGCCGTAGATTTTCGGAATAACGATAGGGCCGCCGACCGATGCTCCGAATTCATTGCGCACCAAGTGCGGCGCGGCAAAGTTCGATGGATTCTGACGGGCCTTCGCGACACCGATGGCGTTGTTTCGGGCCGTTTCGAAGAACGAACCATGCACCTGATTCGTTCCCGACTTTGTCGTAAGGATAGCCGTCGCCGGTGTTGCAAACTGCGCGCTCGAGTTGAGCGTCTCAATTTTGACTTCCTGCACGGAATCCGGATCGGGCAGCGTGGCTTGCGCCGAATTGGCTTCGCCGCCGAAGTCGCGATTGGTCATGGGAGCCCCATCCTGAGAATATTCGAGACCCTCCTGCATGATTCCGTTGGCCCGCGTGCCGCCCGCCTCGAGACCCGGCGTAGTGGCCCCGGCCAGCCCGAGCAAATTGCGCCCATTCTGCGGAAGCTGGTCGATTCTCTTCGAGTCCAACTGCGTGCTGACGGTGCCGCTGTCGTATGTCACTTCCTGAACGGCGTCGCCCGACACGGTCACCTGCTCCGCTACGTCGCCCACCGTAAGCTTGGGATTGACAACGGCATTCTGCGCGTCCTGAAGCGCGACCGAAGTCTGATACTTCTTCATCCCCGCCGCGCTGAAAGTCAGGGTGTAGCCGCCCGCAAACAGGCCCGGCACCGAGTAAAAGCCGCTGCCGTTCGAGGTTGTATCGTTTACGACGCCCGTGCTTTGATTGACTACGTGGACTGAGCAGCCAGGTAGCGCGGCGGACGTCAAATCCTGAATTGTGCCTTGAATCGAACTCGCGCCGCTCTGCGCGAGCGCCGCGGTTGGGCAGAACAGCAAGGAGGTTAGCACGATGGCCGGGCGACAGATTCGTTCCAAAACCATAGGCTAAATTCTATTACATTGCTGGCATACTAGAGTCGTGTTCTTCTCCCGTTCGCCGCTGTTTGGTTTGTCAATCTCACTTGCCGTCCTTGGCGGCTGCGGTACACGGGAAAAATCCGGGGATGCCAAGAGCTTCCTGGACAGCGCGGAGCAAAAGCTGCTGACGCTTTCGGTGGATTCGAGCCGCGCCGATTGGGTGCGTTCCACATTCATCACGGACGACACGGAGATCCTGGGAGCTAAGGCCGACGAGCGCGCTATTGCCGCTGCCGTGCAGTTGGCGAAAGAGTCTACTCGCTTCGATCGGGAGCCGCTCGACGCGGTGCTTGAACGCAAGCTAAAACTGTTGAAGAATTCGTTGACGTTGGCGGCGCCATCCGATCCGAAGGAGAGCGAGGAGGTCACGCGCATCGTCTCTTCGATGGAAGGAACCTACGGCAAAGGCAAATATTGTACGGCTGGAAAAAACAAGTGCTACGACCTGGAAGATATCACCAAGATCCTCGCGAACAGCCGCGACGCGAACGAGCTTCGGGACGTTTGGACCGGCTGGCACGCCATTTCTCCGCCCATGCGCGCGCCGTTTGCACGCTTCGTCGCGCTATCGAATAAGGGCGCCAAGGAGCTTGGGTTTGCGGACACTGGAGCCATGTGGCGCGCCAAATACGACATGCCTCCCGACGCGTTCGCGAAAGAAGTGGACCGGCTCTGGACGCAAGTCCGCCCGCTCTACCTATCGCTGCACGCGTATGTGCGAAAGCGCCTCCGCGAAAAGTACGGTGAGAGCGCCGTGCCCGCTAGCGGGCCGATTCCCGCCGACCTGCTCGGCAACATGTGGGCGCAAGATTGGGAAAACATTTATCCTCTGGTTGCCCCGCCGGATGCGGGGCCCGGCGTGGACCTGACCGGGATTCTAAAGTCCCGGAACACCGAGCCACTCCAGATGGTTCATTACGGCGAACATTTCTTCACGTCGCTCGGGTTCGCGCCTCTTCCAAAGACTTTCTGGGAGCGCTCGCTATTCATCAAACCGCTCGATCGCGAAGTGGTTTGCCATGCGAGCGCGTGGGATCTCGATACCATCGACGATCTGCGGATCAAGATGTGCATCGACATCACCGGTGAAGATTTCACGACGATTCATCATGAGTTGGGCCACAACTTCTACCAGCGTGCTTACAACAGGCAGCCGTTCCTGTTCCGCGACAGCGCGAACGACGGTTTTCACGAAGCGGTCGGCGACACGATTGCGCTTTCCGTCACGCCCGAGTATCTGGTAAAGCTCGGACTTCTGGAAACCGCGCCCGATCCC
>JALYXS010000011.1 GCA_030946965.1 Acidobacteriota bacterium | reverse complement strand
GGGCAACCGATCCATGCAGCTCGCCGCCAAGCTGATCTTTTAAACGCCGCTCGCGCGCCGGTACAGTTCCGCAAATTTCTCGATCCCCAACTGTTCGGCGCGCATGGAAGCTTCGGGCCACGTATCCACGATTTCCCTTCCGCAAGACCCCGCAAGGTTATTGCGTAGCGTCTTCCGCTTGTACTGGAAACATCTCCCCACGAATCGTAGGAAATTTTCCGGATCGGAAATTCCCAACTCCGCCGCCCGCGCCCGGGGAGTTAACCGGATTACCGCGGATTCTACTTTCGGAGGAGGATGGAAGGCGCTCGGGGGCACGGCGAAAAGCAATTCCGGATCGCCAAACAGCCGGGTCTCGACCGAAAAGAATCCGTATTCCCGCTCACCCGGGTGAGCTACAATTCTTTCCGCCACTTCTTTCTGAATCAGAAAAACTGCCCGCCATCCCAGCCGCAGCACCCGCGAAATAATCGGCGAGGCAATATAGTAAGGCAAATTTCCCGCGAGCACGCCCGATCCCCATTGCGTCCAATCGACCGTCAATGCATCGCCCCGCAGCAGAATGAAATGGGGCTCGGTCGCTTTAAGCGCGAAACGCGATTCCAAACCATCGGCCAACGCGGGGTCGAGTTCGATCCCAACCACGCGCTCCGCCCGCATCAACAGCTTATCCGTCAACGCACCTTTGCCCGGACCAATCTCAACCACAAGCGGCTGCCCTAGGTCGCACGCCGCCTTGGCGATGCGCTCTAAGATTTCGCCCCTTATAAGGAAATGTTGTCCGAGCCTCTGACGGGACAGCCGGTCAGCCCCGGACGTTGATATGACGGAAGCTCACCATAACCTTGCTCGATAGCGGCAATCCATATGCTGTCGCGGGATTGAAGCTGGTGAACAGGATCAAGTTGCCCATTTCCCGCATCTCATCGCGGCTGAGCTTCCCGGCCGGTACGCTGTAATCGGACACATTGCCGTGCCGATCAATGGTCAACTGCACGACGACGTCGCGTCCACTGCAACCAAAAGGCGATGGATCTTCAACCGTTACTTGAGTGAAAAGGCCGGACGGAATATCGTTCCTTAAATTTCCGCCGTAGCCGATCCCGTCGCTCAGAATGGCAAACAGCAAGAACGCGCATGTCAGCCCACCCGTCGCCGGCACCGCCAGAGGCCGCATGATATTGCGCAGGGCGAGGGAAGCGCGATCGCGCCAGCTCCGGCGCGTTTTTTCCCGGGATGCGATGACTCGCAACTGCGTTTGGAGCCGCGCGGGGCACCGCGGAACCGGAAGTTCGCGTACCATCGCCCGGACGGAATGCAACTCCTGCGAGTAGCTATTACATTCGCGGCATTGGGCTAGGTGCACCGATACCCGCTCCCGCTCTTCGCGATCGATTTCGCCATCGAGAAACGCGGACAGCGAATTTTGAACATTTTGACAGCTCATACCCATTCTCTTGTTTGAACCGGGTGCAGGGCCGGCGCCGGATTCAACCGCTCCGCCAACTGTCCTCGCAAAGCCTCGCGCCCTCTCAAAATGCGCGATTTCACCGTTCCCAGAGATATCTGCAGAACCTCGGCGATTTCGTCGTAGCTCAGATCCTCTAAATCGCGTAGCACGATGGCTTCCCGGAACGACGGATTGATCGCCGCCAGCGCCTGCCCGATCAGGATCTGCCGCTCGCCATCGAAGGTGCGGTCGAACGGCGATCGTCCGGGATCGCGAAGCATTCGCTCCCGAGGCGCCTCGTCTTCGAACTCCGCGTCGAGTCCAACTTCTTTGTGCCGGTGCCGGAATAGCCAACGGCGGCGGTTGTGCGCTTCGTTGACGGCGATCCGGTAAATCCACGTGCGCAGGCTGCTCTGCTGCCGAAATCCTCCGACGTTGCGAAAGACTTTCAGGAACACTTCCTGCGCCACGTCGCTCGCATCGCCGGAATCGTTCAGAAGCCGGTACGCCAAGTTAAAGACGGGCTGCTGGAAGCGCTGGATCAGCCGCTCGTATGCGGTTTCCAAACCGGCGCGAAGACCGGCGATAAGATCCGCGTCCTCGTTCGACGTCTGCACACTCGAGTTCAAGTCAAGCAGAATGGGACTAGACACGGCCGCCTTTACACTACCAGACACCATAAACGGTAAAAAGGTTCCAGATGCACTGTGTTGCTTCGATTTGTGTTACATTATATCTGTATGCGTAACACACTCACCATCCGCCTGCCCGACGATTTATCCGAATGGCTTGCCTCGACTGCGGAAAAACTTCGTGCGCCGCGCGGCAGGATCATCCGTGAACAGTTGGAAAAGGCCCGAAGTTCCCAAGGGAGTTCTCAAGAAAGCTCCTTCATGCGATTTGCTGGAGCCATCGACGGACCCGCCGATCTCTCCACGCGCAAAGGATTTTCGAAGAAGTGAGGGCAATCGCCGATACCGGATTCCTCGTCGCTTTCAGTAATCGCAATGATTTTCACCATTCGTGGGCGGTGGAAATAGACAAGCGCGTGAGCGAGCCGCTGTTGACGTGTGAAGCCGTGCTGGCCGAAACCGCGTTCCACCTCGAAAGCGCCTCGACGGTCCTCGGCTTCATCCATGAAGGCTTGGTTCGGACTGCGTTTATCGTGGCGGAACACATTCATCGATTGTCGGAACTGGCGGACCGTTATAAGGACCGTAAGCCGGATCTAGCCGACTTGTGCCTGATTCGAATGAGTGAGCTTTACCCTACCCACGATGTGATTACGACCGATCTCAACGATTTCCGGGTGTACCGGCGCGGGCGCCGCGAATCCATCCCGCTGATTCATCCGCCAGCCAAATAGCCTTTTGCTACACTCCTTTTGCTACACTAAAACCTGAAAACAAATGCCGAAACGTACTTTCCAGCCGAACAACCGCCGGCGCGCCAAGACGCATGGATTCCTCACGCGCATGAAGACCGCCGATGGCCGCGCCGTGATCAACCGCCGTCGCGCCCGCGGACGCAAAAAACTCACCGTCAGCTCAGAGATGAGGTAACGGAATCGCAGGTTTTCCCAAAAGTGTCCGGCTTTTACGATCGCGCGATTTCCGAAGAGTTTACGACAATGGTACCCGCTATTCCGGTCCGTTGTTTGCGGCTTTCTGCCTCGCCGATCCCGAGAATCCCGGCCCACGAATCGGCTTCACCGTCCCGCGCGCCATCGGATGCGCTGTGGTGCGCAACCGCATCAAGCGCCGCTTGCGGGAAGCCGTTCGGGCGCGCCTGGACAGCTTGAACCCACAGTGGTCGATCGTTCTCAATCCGCGCAAGAGCGCCCGGAATTGTCCTTTCCCAGTTCTGGAACGCGAGATCGAGAAGCTCTTTCTGCGTTGCAGCAAACTTTAGCGGGCGTTTTGCGTATCTATAAGCGATTCCTCTCTCCCATGCTCCCGTCCGCTTGCCGGTTCCATCCCACTTGTTCCGAATATATGCGGCAGGCAATCGTGCGGCACGGGTCCGGCCGCGGCGTCTGGATGGGCGTAAAGAGAATTGGCCGCTGTCATCCCTTCCATGCCGGCGGCGTGGACCCCGTACCCGAGTGAAAGACCAATGACTTCCTCCACCCAGACCGGCAAGAAAGATCTCCCGATGGAAGCGCGCCTGCTGCTCGCGTTCGTCCTGATGGGGCTGGTCATCTTCGCCACTCCATATTTCTACAAGTTGGTGCTGCCGCCCGCGCCCGTGACGAAAAAAGCGGCGGCCGCTCTCCAAGCGTCGCCAAATGTCACGACCGCCGCAATTTCCGATTCTGCGTCGTCCACGGCGCCGGTACCGCCCACCGCGGCCGATGGCGGGGTTGTTGCGGCATCCGTCGAATCAGCGCCGGTCGTCGATACGGACGACTATCGCGTTGTGTTCTCCAACCGGGGCGCCGTCGTGCGGAGCTGGACACTCAAACATTATAAAGACCGCGGCGGCAAACCTCTCGAAATTGTGAACACGGCCGCCGCTTCGAAGGTGGGGTATCCGTTCTCTCTCGAATTTCGCGGCCAGAAGCCGTCCGTCAATCTGAACCAGGCGCTATTCGTCGCCAATCCGTCCGCCGACGGCCTCTCCGTTAACTTCGACTATTCGAACAACGGTCTTGCGGCCAGGAAGAAATTTTCATTCGACAAAGATGGATATCTTTCGCATATCGAAACGGAAGTTACGCGGAACGGCGTTCCGCTGCCGAATCTGGTCGCCTGGCGCGGCGGTTTTGGCGATTTTGCGGTTCAGAGCGCGGCCGGCCAGCAGTCTACAATTCGTTTCGACACCGGGTCGTCGAAACTCGTTCGCGAAAACGCGAAATCCGCCAAGAACGGGCCCGTCAATGCCGACGGCGCCTTCTCTTTTGCCGGAATCGAAGATCAGTATTTCACGGCGGCATTTCTCCCATCCGGCTCCAGCACTGTCGAAACCACCACGTTTAACGATTCGGTCCCTACCATCTACGACAAGAAGGACGAGCCTTTCGTCGGAACGGCGGTCGGGGGCGGCGGCATCAACAATCTATCCCTTTTCGTCGGCCCGAAAGACATCGACACGCTTCGGAAGGTGAATCCCAAGCTCGAACAGATTGTCGATTTTGGCTGGTTCGGCATTCTGGCTAAACCCCTGTTTCTGGTTCTGCGGCTTCTCAATAACCAGTTTGTCCACAACTACGGCTGGTCGATTGTCATCGTCACGATCTTCATCAACATGCTTCTTTTCCCGTTGAAGCTGACGAACATGAAGTCGATGAAAAAGATGCAGCGGCTTCAGCCGCAGATCGCGGCGATTAACGAGAAGTACAAGGCGATGAAGTTAACCGATCCGCGCCAGGCTCAGAAAAACCAGGAGACGATGGACCTCTACAAGGCCAACGGCGCGAATCCGATGGGCGGCTGCCTGCCCCTGCTGATTCAGATGCCGTTCCTGTTCGCTTTCTACAAAGTGCTTTCCGTTTCGATCGAGATGCGCAATGCCAGTTGGCTGTGGGTGAGCGATTTATCGCAGCCCGAGCAGATTGCGATTCACGTCTTGCCGATCCTAATGATTATCACGGGGTTCATCATGCAGAAGATGACGCCCGTGGCGGGCGGCGACCCGAACCAGCAGAAAATGATGGCGATAATGCCACTTTTTATGGGATTTTTCTTCTACTCGGTGCAGAGTGGCCTGGTGCTATACTGGCTGACTGGAAATTTAATCGGCATCGCGCAACAGTGGTTTTTCAATAAAACGATGACGCCGGTGGAATCGGGCCCAGCCGCGCAAATTTCGACCCAGAGAAAAATCGCCCGGAAATGAGCGACAGAAAATACACCGTGGAATCCATCGGGCCGCGCCTGGACAGCTTCTTGCGGCCGGTTTTAAAACAGGCTGGATTCACGCTCGATTTTCAAGCCGCGCCGGGCGATTTTTCCAATCCTGAAATTGAGAATCCGGAGGTGGTGGTTCGCTTCTCGGGCCGCGACGTAGACCTTCTGCTCGGCAACAAAGCGGAGTTGCTGCTGGCGCTCGAGCAGGTCACGATGGAAGCCCTGCGAATCCCCTCCGAGGACCACTCGCGCCTCTCCTTCGATGCGAACGATTACCGCATGTTGCGCATTGAAGAACTACGTTTGAGCGCCGCCGCCGCCGCCGAAAAGGTGAAGTCCACGGGAGTGCCGTTCCGATTCAACCCGATGAATAGCCGGGAGCGCCGGGTGATCCATGTGGCATTGCGAAACGAGGGCGCGGTGCGAAGCGAGAGCGCCGGATTAGGGGGATACAGGCAGGTCGTAATTTATCCTGCCGGCATGGCCAGCCTCCCCGCCCCGCCCCCTCCGCCGCCTCGCCGCGACCGCGGCCCTCGCCGGTAATCCAAATTTTGCAGGGTGAATCTTCGCGATGAATCTTCGCGACACCATCGTTGCCATCTCCACCCCGCCCGGACGCGGCGGTCTTGGCGTGGTCCGCCTCTCCGGTTCTCAATCCCGTACTATCTCTGAAACCATCCTCAAGCTCTCCGTGCCATTGCGCTCCTGGTCCGCCGTTCTCGCGCAACTTATGGACGATCATGGCGCGGTTGTCGATCAAGTCGTCGCTACTTTCTTCGAGAATCCCCGCTCCTACACCGCCGAGGACGTGGTCGAGATCTCCTGTCACGGCTCGCCCGTGGTGCTGCGCCATTGCGTCGAACGCGCGGTAGCCAATGGCGCGCGCCTGGCCGAGCCCGGCGAATTTACTCTACGCGCCTACGTCAACGGCCGCATCGATCTTCCCCAAGCCGAGGCCGTCCGCGATCTCATCGATTCCACCACGCTCCACCAAGCCCGCATCGCCGCCCGTCAGGTGGAAGGGTCCGTTTCCCGCCGCATCGCCCCGCTCAAGCACCAGCTTGTCGAGTTGATCGCGTTGCTTGAAGCCGGAATCGACTTCGCGGAGGACGATATCAGTGTCGCCCCGAATCGCGAACTGCTTCGCCGCCTGGAACCCGTGCTCGCGGGAATCACGCGCCTGGCTGCGTCCTATGCTTATGGCAGCATCGTCCGCTCCGGCTTGACTCTCGCCATTGCCGGCATCCCCAATGTCGGCAAGAGCAGCCTGTTCAACCGGCTTCTGGAGCAGGATCGCGCCATTGTTACAGATCTCCCCGGCACCACGCGCGACTTGGTGTCGGAAGTGGCGGCCATCGAAGGAATCCCCGTGAAGCTGGTCGATACGGCGGGAATTCGCCTCGGGGAAAGCCTGGTCGAAACGTTGGGGATCGAGCGCAGCTATCAGGCCATGGCCGACGCCGATCTAACGCTCGTCGTCGTGGACGCTTCCCGCCCGCTCGAGGCCGCCGATTCCGAGCTCATCGCCCGGGCTCGCGAGCAAGGACGCTGGCTGCTGGCCGCCAATAAATGCGATCTGCCCCGTCTACCGGTACCATCGATTCCAGATCATGCGATTCCAGATCATGCGATTCCAGTCTCCGCCCTCACGGGTGAAGGCATCGGCGCTCTTCGCCGCGCCATCGTGGACGCAGTCGCCGCGCACGGTGCGTTCGAAGAAGAGACGGGTCTGATCACCAGCCTGCGCCAGGAACGCCTCCTGCGCGAGTCGGTGGATTCGCTCACAGCCGCGCGAACTGCCATCGACGAGCACATCCCGCATGAGATGCTGCTGCTCGATCTGTACGGCGCGCTCCGCGCCATCGACGAAATCACGGGCGCCACCACCGCCGACGATATCCTGAATCGCATTTTCTCGACCTTTTGTATCGGAAAATGATCGCCGCCGCATCTAAAGGAATGTAAATATATGAATGTGAACATGCAAACCTCAAATCCCGCTTTCACCGGAACCACGTACACCGTTAACGGCGTGCGCGCCGGGTACGGCCCTACCATGACCATCTCTGGGACCGTCAACCGGGCTGGAATCCTGCTGCTCTGCGTTCTGGCAACCGCGGGGTGGACGTGGAACCAGTTCCTGACAACGGGCAACGCCGCTTCGGTGGGCGGCTATACCATGATCGGCGCTTTCGGCGGTTTCATCGCGGCCATGGTGACCATCTTCAAGAAGGAATGGTCGCCCGTTACGGCGCCCATTTACGCGCTCCTCGAAGGCCTGTTTTTAGGCTCGTTTTCCGCCATGCTGGAAGCGCGTTTTCCGGGCATCGCAATCGAATCCGTGGCGTTAACCTTCGGAACCTGTTTCTGCCTGCTATTGGCGTACCGGACCGGCTTAATTCAACCGACACGGAGATTCACGATGGGGATAGTGGCGGCGACGGGCGGCATCGCCGTGGTCTACTTCGCGAGTATCCTGCTCGGCTTTTTCCACGTTCAGATTCCCGGCATTTTCGGCAGCGGTCCAATTGGTATCCTGTTCAGTTTGGCCGTGGTGACGGTGGCCGCGCTGAACCTGATTCTCGATTTCAGCTTCATCGAACAGGGCGCCCAGCGCGGCGCGCCGAAGTACATGGAGTGGTACAGCGCATTCGCACTGATGGTGACGTTGATCTGGCTCTACCTTGAGATCACGCGGCTGCTTTCGAAATTTCGCGGCGAGCGCCGCTAGGAAAATAGCATGAAAAACGGCCTCGATATTCGCCCGGATGGCGCGTTGGATTTTCTATCGCTCGGCGCATTGGTCCATCGGCTAGACCCTGGAATTATCCCGTTCCGCAAAGCGACCGAGTGCAAGATCCACGTCAGCGGCGGCGAATTTAACGCTGCCGCGAAT
The DNA here is from genome assembly GCA_030946965.1 of Acidobacteriota bacterium. Classification (GTDB taxonomy): domain Bacteria; phylum Acidobacteriota; class Terriglobia; order Bryobacterales; family Bryobacteraceae; genus JALYXS01. The sequence goes on along the minus strand of JALYXS010000011.1, from coordinate 3,005 downwards.
CTTGCGGACTGCTTCCGCCTGCAGACCGGAGTGGCGTCCGCGATGGTCGATTATCCTATTGGCGAATTGGTCGCCGAGCGCGTGAAAGCCATGGGAGTGAAGCCGTTCTACAAGCGCTTCGAGCACGATGGCGTGACCGGACCGAACATCGCCGCCGTTTATAGCGATCAGGGTAAGGGCGTGCGCGCGCCAGTCGTGTTTTACAACCGCTGCAACGAGGCCGCCGCGCGGCTGAAGCCCGGCGACTTCGATTGGAAGACAATCTTCGCCTCCGGTGTCCGCTGGTTTCACAGCGGGGGTATTTTTGCGGCACTCTCGGAAACGACGGCGGAGTTGATTATCGAGGGGATGAAAGCCGCCAAAGCGGGCGGCCCGGTGGTCTCTTTCGACCTCAATTTCCGGGCAAAACTGTGGAAAGTTTTCGGCGGCGGCGATCGCGCCGTTTCGGTGATGAAACGGATCGTCGATAACGTCGATGTGCTCGTCGGAAATGAAGAGGACCTGCAGAGCGGTCTGGGCATTCCCGGCCCGGAAGTTGCGCGGACTTCGAATCTGGACCCCAGCACTTTTTTCGAGATGATCGACCGCGTGGTGAAGCAGCATCCGCGGATCAAAGTGGTGGCAACCACGCTGCGCGAGGTGCATTCGACCAACCGGCATAGCTGGGGCGCGGTGGCGTGGATCGACGGCGAGACGCATGTGGCGCCGACGTGCGAACTCGACGTTCTGGATCGCGTGGGCGGCGGCGACGGTTTCGCGGCGGGCTTATTCTACGGCCTCCTCACGGGCGAGGCGCCGGACGAGGCGATCAAATTCGGTTGGGCGCATGGGGCGCTCCTGACCACGTTTCCCGGCGACACGACCATGGCTACGGTGGAACAGGTGCGGACCTTCGCGCAAGGCGGCTCCGCGCGCATACAACGCTGATGGTATGTGGCTAAAACACGATCACCGCCCGCCCTTGCACGTCGTGGTTTCGCAGACGTTCGAGCAAGCGAGGAGTCTCTTCAATCCGATGCCGTTCCGTTTCCGCTTTCACTTCTCCGGATTCGGCTTGCCGGAAGACGGCCTCTAAATCTGCCTTCGTGCCGAGGAAGCTCCCGCGCAGGCGGATGCCCTTCAAAATCGTATCGGCGATAGGCAGCGTGAAGCTCGCGTTAGCCAAACCCACCAGAACCACCGTGCCATTTCGCTTCACCGCTCGAAAGGCCTGCTCGATTGCGGCTGGAGATGCCGTGAACACGATAGCGGCATCCACGCCGCCGGCCTGCTTCTGAATTTGACGCCCGCCTTCTTCCGCCAGAACGGCCAGTTCCGCGCCCTGTAAACGCGCGCGCTCCAGCTTCGATTCCGCGATATCCGCGACGATCCCGCGCACCCCCCGATTGAGCGCGTACTGCAGCGCCAGATGCCCCAGTCCGCCGAATCCGAATATCGCAACGCTCTGTCCTGGAGCGAGGCCGGCTTCGCGCAAAGCTCCGTATGCCGTCCAGCCGGCGCAGCATAAAGGCGCGGCCTCATGCGCCGCCAGCGTTGCCGGAACGCGGACCAGCCAGTGCGCCGCCGCAATCGCGAATCCCGCCAGCGCGCCGTTTACGGTATAGCCCGTGTTTTTTTGTTTGGGACAGAAGCGCTCGCGGCCACCGCGGCAGTATTCACACTCTCCGCAGGTCGCGCCGAGAAAGGTAATTCCCACGCGATCGCCGGCTGCCCATTTATCCACGCCGGGTCCTACCGATTCGACAACTCCGATCCCCTCGTGTCCTAGGGTCAGAGGTTGCAACGGCAACTTCGGCAATCCAGCGACGAACAGATCGGAATGACATATTCCGCACGCTTCCATGCGAACCAGGACATGCTCCGGTGGAGGATCGGAAACTTCAATGTTGCGTACTTCCACCGCCTCCCGCGCGCCGGGCAGCACGACGGCTTTTGTTTCGACGCTCACGTAACCACCTCGGCCAGAATGTTGTAAAACTCGGGGAACGATACAGAGGCGGCTTCGGCGTTGTCGATGGTGGACTCTCCATCTCCGCGCAACGCGGCGACCGCGAACGCCATGCCGATGCGATGATCGCCGAACGAATCGAAATGCGCGGCCCGAAACTTCTGCCGGCCGGGGATCGCCATGCCGTCGGGCGTTTGCTCCACATGAATTCCCATGCGCGCGAAGTTGTCCGCCACCGTTGCGATGCGGTCCGTCTCTTTGATGCGCAGTTCGCCCGCGTCTCGAATTACAAGCCCTTTCTCGCTCGCCGCGCCCAGCACCGCAAGCACCGGAATCTCGTCGATCAGCGCGGCGGTGATGGCCTTTTCGATCACTCCGCCGCGCACGGGCGAATGATTAATCTGAATCGTTCCGATCAGCTCGCCATTGACCTGCTCAAGGTGCGGCACGCGAATTTGCGCGCCCGCCGAAATCAAAAAATCGAGCAGCGTGGATCGCGTGGGATTCAACCCGACGCCTTGAATTAGAAGCCGCGAACCGGGCACCAGCAGCGCCGCCACGATAAAAAATGCCGCTGACGAGAGATCCGATGGAACCATGAGTTCGCGGCCTTTCAACATCGCGGGACCTTGCAGCGTAATAATGCCTCGCTGCATTGTGATATCCGCGCCGAATTCGCGCAAGGCGATTTCCGTATGATCGCGCGAGCGGAGGGCCTCGCGCACGATGGTCGGCCCTTCGGCATACATGCCGGCGAACAGAATGCACGTCTTTACCTGGGCGCTGGGCACCGGCAGCGCATAGTCGATCGCGTGCAAACCGGTTCCCTCGATCGTCAGCGGTGGAAAGCGGCCGTCGCGCGCAGTAATACGCCCGCCCATTTGAGCGAGCGGTTGCATGATGCGGTCCATGGGCCGGCGCGACAGAGATTCGTCGCCGCCGATACGCGACGTAAACGGCTGCGCGGCGAGCGCGCCCGACATCATGCGAATGGTCGAGCCGGAATTGCCCGCGTCGAGATCCTGGCCGGGAGATTTCCATCCGCGCGGTCCTTCAC
>JALYXS010000709.1 GCA_030946965.1 Acidobacteriota bacterium | reverse complement strand
ACTTCTGGAAGGGACATGTTACCTCCTGCTCGGCACAATTATACTCAATAGCAGATGCGGAAGCTCTTTGCCGGATTACTGGTGACGATCGCGCTGTTTGCGGCTATTCCCGTCGATCAGTATCACGGCCGCCGAACCGGACTTCGGAAAGCTCTGCCCGATGGCGTAACCGTTTTGTTCGGACGCACTGAGAAGGATTCGGACGACCTCCGCAGCGGTTTTTTCGAAGAGCCGAACTTCTACTACTTGACTGGGTGGCGCGAACCCGGCGCCATCCTGCTGCTAACGCCCGCCAAGGAAATACTCTTTCTGCCCAAGCGCATACCCGCCGAAGAAAAATGGACGGGGCGCAAGGCGGGACCGGACGATCCCAATATCCGCGAGCAAACGGGATTCGCTTTCGTGCTACCTGCCGAAGCTTTCGAAACGGAATTCCGGCGCGAACTGGAAGCGTACTCGCGTATTTACGCGCTCACCGAGCGGCCCACGACGAAGGCTCTTGAAACAATTGCGCCGCTCCGGCAAATCTCCAGCGCCGCGCTCGAAATCGCGCATCTGCGCATGGAGAAGTCACCCGAGGAAATCGCTCTGATTGAAAGGTCGACGAGCGTGACCGTCGATGCCCATCGTGCCGCATGGAAACGTGCCGCGGCCGGCCTTTACGAGTATCAGATCGCCGCGGCCATGACGGACGTTTACTTCGAAAACGGCTGCGAACGCAGTGCCTACGCGCCGATTGTCGGATCGGGACCGAATTCGGTGCTGCTGCACTATTCCCGCAACACTCGCCGGATGGACAAAGGGGAATTGCTGTTGATGGATGTTGCGGCGGAGTGCTCGGGATACGCTTCCGACGTGACGCGCACAATTCCGGTGAACGGGAAATTCAGCAAGCGTCAGCGCGAAATCTACGACATCGTGCTCGGCGCGGCGAACGCGGCCATCGCGCAGGTGAAGCCCGGTATGACGCTCGGCAAAACGACGCCTCAGAGCTTATATAAGATTGCTTACGAGTACATCGATTCCCACGGAAAGGATTTGCACGGGGGATCTCTGGGGAAGTATTTTACGCATGGAATAGGGCACCATGTCGGCCTGGACGTGCATGACGCATGGGATCCCACTATGCCCCTCGCGGCCAACACGGTAATCACAATTGAGCCGGGCATTTACATTCCCGAAGAGAATATTGGCGTGCGGATCGAAGATATTTTGCTCGTGACCAAGGCCGGGTCGAGGATGTTGAGCGCCACGCTGCCAAGAGATCCGGGGGAAATCGAACGGGCCCTCGCGAAATGAGTGCCCGCCTGAAATGAAGTTCGCTTATGCGGGCGTTCTGGCCTTGGCTTTGCTACTGGGCGTGGCCGCAAGCTGGACGGCTTTCGGCGTCCAAATCGATAACTACGCTTACGATTTTATCTTTCGCCTCTATCAACCGAAGCCTTGGCATACCGAATCCATCGTCCTCGCCATCGACGAAGAATCGCTCTCGACGATGGGCGGCATCCGGGGCATGCGAACCGCGCTGGCCGAAGGGTTGGAGCGAATTCGTTCCGCCGCCCCGAAAGCCGTTGCGATCGACGTGATCCTCTCCGAAGCGGGCGACGATACTTCCGACTCGCAGCTCGAATTGGCTTTCAAACATACGCCGAATCTGGTGCTCTCGAGCGATCTGATGCCCGATGGCAAGCGATGGGAAGATCCGATTCCGCGCTTCCGGAGATGGGCCGTCAGCGTGGGGCACGTGTATGCGGATCTGGATCGCTACGACGCGGTCAGCCGCGAGATTCCGCTTGAGAAAGCGACGGAGCAAGATCGCCGATGGGCGCTCGCCCTCGAAGCGTTTCGCGTGAGCCGTCACGCGCAAATTCTGGAATCGCCGGATGAACTCGCAATCGGGAAGGTGCGCATCCCGGTTGCGCCTGGCGCCGCCGATGCAATGCGCATCCGGTATGTGCCGCCCTCGATGGGCGGGATTCCGCGAGTTTCCTTGGAACAGCTTCGCGAAAACCCGCGGCTGGCCGAAAATTTCGCGGGAAAAGTCGTCTTCGCTGGCGTCACCGCGCAGACTTTCGTGCGCGACCGGTGGATGACGCCATACTCGAACGGAATCAGCATGCCTGGAGTGGAGATGAACGCCAACGCCTTCGAGACGATTGCAAACGGGTTGGTGCTCAGCGACGCTCCCCGCCGGAATGTTTTGTTGTTCTGCCTGATTCTGGTAGCGGCCGTCGGCGCCGCATTTGCTTACCTGCCCGGCTGGCCGTTGAACGCCGATGCCCTGTTTATCCTGCTAATCGCCAACGTTTTCCCGTACGCGCTATTCACGCGCGGCATCGTGTTTCCGTGGCTGCCGGGAGTGGCGGCGGCTTGGCTGGCCATCGTCGCGGCGGCGGCTTGGCGGCATTTTTATGTACGCAGGCGGCTGGGCAAATCCGAATCGGAGCGCGCCCGCTATCAGCAAGCCATCCAGATGGTCACACACGAATTGCGCACGCCTCTCACCGCTATTCAGGGATCGAGCGAACTGATGAGCCGCTACGCGCTGCCCGATGAAAAGCGAAAACAGATCACGGAGATGATTCACTCGGAATCGAAGCGCCTGGGCCAGATGATCTCGACTTTTCTCGATGTCGAGCGGTTTTCCGCCGGGCAGATGGAGATGCGTCGCGAGAACTTCGCGGCGGCGGACCTGGTCGCGAGTTGCATTCAGCGCGCGCGGGCCGTCGCGGATCGAAAGCGAATCGAGATTCGCGCGGAGAATATTACCGGAGAATTTGTATCGGGCGACCGCGAATTGCTCGAATACGCGCTTTATAACCTGCTCACGAACGCCGTGAAATATTCGCCTCCCGAAACGACTGTCCGTGTGGAAGCCGCCCGATGCAAGGACCGCGTGCAAATTGCCGTGCGGGATCAAGGCATCGGCATCGATCCGAAGGAAGCGCGAAAGGTATTCCAGAAGTTTTACCGGACGCAAAAGGCCGAGCAATCCGGCGAAGCGGGAACCGGCATCGGACTCGCGATTGTAGAGCAGATCGTGGCACGCCATGGCGGCTCGATACACGTCGAGAGCGCGCCCGGGCAGGGATCGTGCTTCACTCTGGAATTGCCGTGCGGAGTAAGGC
>JALYXS010000705.1 GCA_030946965.1 Acidobacteriota bacterium | reverse complement strand
ATTTATCGATTCGTTTCCCTCGAAAGTAGACGAGTACGAAGACCTGCTCACCAACAACCAGATCTGGATTGGGCGGACCAAGGGTGTCGGTTATATCCCGGTCGAAGACATGCTCGATCTTGGTATCACGGGTCCGATGCTGCGAGCCGCCGGCGTTCCCTGGGACGCCCGGAAAGACGAACCGTATTCCAGCTACGAAAAGTTCGATTTCCAGGTTTCGACGCGCACGGAAAACGACGTATACGCGCGATACCTGGTGCGCATTGAAGAAATGCGGCAGAGCGCGAAAATTATCAGGCAGGCGATGGACGGGATGCCTGCCGGGCCGCACACCGCCGACGCGCCGCACGTCGTTTTGCCCGAGCGCGAGAAGATGAAAACGCAGATGGAGGCGCTCATCTACCACTTCAAGATCGTAACCGAGGGCTTCCGCGTTCCGGAGGGCGAGGTGTACCAGATCACCGAATCGCCGCGCGGAGAAATGGGCTATTACATCGTGAGCGATGGCACGTCGAAGCCGTATCGCGTGCATGTGCGTGGACCGAGCTTCGGGAATCTGCAAGCCGTGCCGAAATTGATTGAGGGGACCATGATTGCCGATGTGATTGCCGCCATCGGCAGCATGGATTTCGTTCTGGGAGATTGTGACAGATGAGACGTGACGGATGACATTTTCACCGGAACTGGAAGCACGTTTCGCGAAAATGCTGGATAGCTATCCGCCGGGCCGTCAGCGCTCCGCGTTGATCCCGATGCTGCTCTACGCGCAGGACGAAGTAGGCGCATGCACGCAGGAGTTGATCGAGGAAGTCGCGAGACGCGTGGGCGTGCAGCCGTTGCAGGTCGACGAGGTGTTGACCTACTATTCGATGCTGCATCGCAAGCCGCTCGGCAAGGCTCACGTGCAGATCTGCACCAACATCAGTTGCCTGCTGGTGGGCGGCGAAGAGCTTTGGAACCAGGCGTGTGAAAAGCTCGGGATCGGACATCGGGAAGTGACGCCGGACGGCAAGGTTTCACTCGAAGAGGTCGAGTGCATCGGGGCTTGTTCCTGGGCGCCCGCGATTCAAGTGAACTACGATTTCCATCACTACGTCACGCCGGAGAAGCTCGATCGACTGCTGAACAGCTTAGAACATGCTATATAACGAACCGAACCCGCTCGAGATCAAGATACTGTCGCGCCGGTTCGGGCTGCCGGACTCGCACTCGATCGATACGTACCTCGCCACCGACGGCTACAAGGCGTTCGAAAAAGCCTTGCAAATGCCGCCCGAAGCCATCATTACCGAAGTCAAGAACTCCGGGCTGCGGGGACGGGGCGGGGCCGGCTTCTCGACCGGCATGAAATGGAGTTTCGTGCCGCGCAATTCACCCAAGCCGAAATACATCATGGTGAACGCGGACGAGAGCGAACCGGGCACCTGCAAGGACCGGTTGCTGATGGAGTACGATCCGCATTCGCTCATTGAAGGCGTGCTGATTTCCGCGATTGCGTCTGGCTCCAATACCGGCTACGTTTATATCCGCGGCGAATACCGCTATCTGATCGACATCATGGACCGGGCGATTGCGGAAGCGTACAACCGCGGTTACCTCGGCAAGAACCTGCGCGGGAGCGGGATGAATTTCGATCTCCACACGCACACCGGCGCGGGCGCGTATGAGTGCGGGGAAGAATCGGCGCTGCTCGAATCGTTTGAGGGCAAGCGCGGAATTCCGCGAATCCGTCCGCCGTTTCCAGCAGTGGCGGGCGCCTACGCCTGCCCGACGGTTCTGAATAATGTGGAAACGTTTTGCGCGGTGCCTCCCATTATTTTGGGCGGCGCGGAAGCCTTCGCGGGACTCGGAACGCCGAAGAACGGCGGCACGCGGCTGTTCTGCCTTTCCGGGCACATCAATAAACCTGGGGTTTATGAGTTGCCGATGGGCTTCAATCTGCTGCGCATGATCGACGAGGTCGGCGGCGGGATGACGGGCGGCAAGAAGCTGAAGGCCGTGATTCCGGGCGGCTCGTCTTGCCCCATTTTGAAAGCGGATGAATGCGATCTGCCGATGGATTTCGATGCGCTCGCAAAAGCGAACAGCATGTTAGGGTCGGGCGGGGTAGTTGTGATGGATGAAGACACGTGCATGGTAAAAGCGGCGCTTCGCATCATGCGGTTTTACGCGCACGAGAGCTGCGGCTGGTGCATTCCCTGCCGCGAAGGCACGGCGTGGCTTCGGAAATTGCTGCAACGTTTTCACGACGGAATGGGCGTCCGAAGCGATATCGTGCTAATTGGGGATCTGGCGAAGAATATGCTCGGCCGCACATTTTGCCCGCTCGGCGATGCCGCCGCGCTACCGACGATTTCGATTGTAGAGAAATTCACGGACGAGTTCGAGGCGCATTTGGAGGGACGGCCTTGCCCTTACGAGAAGGCTAATCGGCTGGTCGCTGTTTAAAGCTTCGCGAGAACCGCGGCGGTGACTTCCTGGGTGCCGCTCGTCCCGCCCAAGTCGGGCGTGCGAACCTTTCCTTCGGCCAGCACTTTGGCAATCGCGCTTTCCAGTTCCTTCGCCGCATCCGGAACTCCCAAATGTTCCATCATTTGCGCCGCGCTGAACAGGGTCGCGAGCGGATTCACAATTCCCTTGCCGGCAATATCGGGCGCCGATCCGTGGACCGGCTCGAACATCGAGGGATAGCGCCGGCTCGGGTCCAGATTGGCGCTGGGCGCCAGCCCCATGCTCCCCACGATGATCGCCGAGATGTCGCTTAGAATATCGCCAAACAGATTCGAGCCAACCACTACATCGAAACTTTCCGGTCTCCGGATGAAGTTCATCGCGGCCGCGTCCACCAGCAGCGATTCGGTGGAAATATCCGGGAAATCCGCCGCAACAATCTCGAACGCGCGGTCCCAAAGCACCATCCCGTAACCTTGTGCATTGGATTTAGTGATCGAGGCAACCCGTTTCTTTCCATTCCGTTTTCTGGCGAGTTCGAAGGCATAACGGACCACGCGCTCGATCCCGCGCCGGGTGAAAACCGAGGTCTGTATGGCCACTTCTTCCGGCTGCTCCCGATAGAGGAAGCCGCCCACCTGGGCGTATTCGCCTTCCG
>JALYXS010000692.1 GCA_030946965.1 Acidobacteriota bacterium | reverse complement strand
GCCGGGAGGCCCGCATGTTCGAGAGCATTGACGGCGTCGTTGAAACGGTTTGTCAGTTCGTAGACTCTACGCAAGTATTCCCAAGCCCAAAATTGCCGCGAATCCAGTTCGAGCGAGTGCCGTAATGCCGGCATTGCCTGCTTGTACTCGCGCGCAAAGAGATAATGCCACCCAAGATGAGCATTGATCGGCAGATCGAGAGGATCAATCTGAATAGCGCGCTGACTTTCCGCGAGCGATTGGGGAAATCTTCCCATTGCGACCAAATAGTGCGAATACCAGTGGCGGGCGACCCCGTACGACGGATCGAGGCGGATGGCTTCACGAAGCTCCCGTTCGGCGCCGGGCCAATCCCAGCGATCCAGGAGGTTGACCATCCCTTGCACGGCGTGCGCATCTGCTAACAGCGGATCGAGGGTGAGCGCCTTCCGTGCCGCGTCGGCGGCCTTCGGAAACGTATCGGCAGGCGCAAGCTGATTACTAAACCCAAGGGTAATGTAGGTGTGTCCAAGGCCGGCATAAGCAGCGGCATAATTAGGGTCTTTAGCAATTGCCTGCCGATAAAGTTCCGTCGCCTTGTCTACTTCGGCCCGAACGCTGCGGTTGTGGTGATAACGCGCCTGCAAATAAAGATCGTGCGCTTCCTGACTGGGTCGGTAGTGTGTCTGGGGTTCATTCTGCCGGATTGCCCTCGCTATCGACCGCGCAATCTCTTCCTGCACCGCGAAAGCATCCTTCGTTTCCCGATCGTAAATACGAGACCAGAGGTGATATCCATCAGCAACCTTGTTTAACTGTACCGTCACACGCAGATGGTCACCTTGCTTGCGAACGCTGCCTTCGAGCACTGCCTGAACGTTTAGCGTCACGCCAATCTGACGAATATCGACAGCCTTATTCTTGAATTGAAATACGGATGTCCTAGCCACAACTTCGAGACCCTCGATCTTGCTCAGGCTATCAATCAGCTCTTCGGTGAGCCCGTCGCTGAAGTATTCATTCTCCTGGTCCGAACTGAGATTCAGGAAGGGCAGAACCGCTATCGATCGGATGACCACGGGTTGCCGGGCTCCGGATCGCTTCCAGATTGCCGTCCCTGCGGCGGCGATCACAAACAGTGCCGCGAATGAAACCCACGCGAGGGGCGGAATGCGCGTCCGCCGTGCGGCAGTTTCCGGCACACGCTCCTGGACCGGCGCCGCGAACCGGTACCCGCGCTTGGGAAGCGTTTCGATGTATTCACCCCCGCCTAACCGCTGTCCCAGGTTTTTGCGTAGGATTGAAACGTACGACGTGAGATTGCTTTCTTCAACGAAGCTATCCGGCCAGATCGCCGACATCAACTCATCCTTGGTGACAAGACGCCCCCTGCTTTCCACTAATAACAACAGCAGGTCGATCACTTTCGGTGTAAGCGGCACAATCTCGCTGTCACGCCAGAGCAGCCGGGAAACGGGATCTAGGCGGAATGGCCCGAACTCGTACATAGGTGCCCGTTGCATTCGTTCGATTCCTTGCAGGCTCTTGGAGATGATTTATCCAAAGAATCTTGTACCATTGTCTGCCGATGTGGCACTCGAGCCTGTCCCTTATGGAATTCGCCAGTTGGGCGTCCGGCGTTCGAACGTTGTTTCCACAACGCGAGTATCCGGCCGTCGATCCGAATCTCTGAATATGGAAACAGGCGCTCCGGTCAGCGAGTTTGAAAGCTACCTGCTTTACGAATGGAATCAGTTTAAGGCCGATAGCGCGCGTGCGCGTGCGACCCTGCAGGCTGTTGCGGGACTCGACGTGCGCAGGGTTTTGGATATCGGCTGTGGAGCGGGCCAGGAGATGTTGCCGCTGATTGAAGGAGGCGCGTTCGGCGTTGGGATCGATTACGATGCCGAAGCCGGCACGGTGGGAAAGCGGCTCTTTGCAAGCACCGAGGCGGCGTTTGCCCGCTGTTCGGGAGAGGATCTCCCGTTTCGCAGCGAGTCTTTCGATGTGTTGATTTGCCGGCTGGCCTTGCCCTACATGGACAATGCCAAGGCGTTCGCGGAGATGAGCCGCGTCCTGCGCCCCAAAGGGCGGCTGCTGCTGAAGATCCACGCGGCGCCCTACTATTTAGTGAAATGCTGGACGGGAATACGGCGGGCCGAGCCTCTGTTCGCAAGTCACGCGTTACGGGTGTTGGCTGCGGGAGCGATTTACCATGTTACGGGGAAGCAGGCCCCGCCGGGGTTGTGGACGAAAGAGGTTTTTCAAAGCGAAGGGTTGTTGAAGAGGGAACTGGCAAGAATAAACATGGCTATAGTGGACAAGTTGCCGGATAGCAATATACAAACGCCGGCGTTTGTGATTGTTAAGAAGTGAATCGCGGGCGGCCGAATGCCCAAAGCAACCCGGTTCTTCCGCAGAAAACCTTCCGGTCCGGTTGAGTTGGATCGAAGACTTTTAATGTTTCAGCGAATGCGGGGAGGAGGCGAACTCTTTGAGATCACAATTGGTGATCTCAAACCTTGGTACCTTGGGACGGCGGCGGCGTGGACGGGATGGATTCGGATTCGTCGAGCTCCAGCCCTAAGACTCGACCACGCGGGCCGCGATTCCCGGCTCACCCCAAACCAGTGGCGTTGAAGGACCATTTTCGCCAAATCCAAAATTGGTGTGGCTTGGTGTATTCTGGTGTTATGGGGACGGCATCTCTGGTTACAGAGCTCAGACGAAGAAGTATCACGATTCCAGCTAATCTCGGGACAAAGATCGACACGATTGCCGAGAACAGGCATGTTACTGCCAATCGCGTTATTATCGACCTAATTCAGGACGGCATCGCCGCGTACGAAAAGCGCAGAGCTTGTTTTCTCGAACTGACCGAGCGATTTCAGAAAGCTACCGATTCCGCTGAAACAGAAAGGCTCCGAGAAGAACTCCTGCGAATGACGTTCGGCGACTGATGCCGGAGATCCAGTGGAAAAAGCTTTCCAAATCTAGCAAACAGCACTTGATGGATCGCCTGAAGGGTCGTCACATTACGGCCTCAGATTTACAAGCTTTGCAGGAATGGATACTCCATTCTCCTCAAGTTCCCGACGGCAAGTGGTACAAGGACTTCGGCACGTTTAAGCTCTGCGGCGAGGGCGGCAATCCCTCAACTTTTCTTGGAAAAGATCAGATCCCATACGGCGACGAAGTGGAGTAGATCCTTTGGTTGCGAACTGCCCCATGTACTCTGAGTTCCGATAAGCCGCCGCTTATCGGAACTCAGATTTCGTGAAGCCAATCCCTGAAGTAAAAGCGACTGAAAATATCTTGAGGGGTGGACGCCTCTGGGAAAAACCTCCGAGCTGACCGTTTCGGTCTATCCGGGTAAACGCGATCCCCAGACCCTCGTCAGCCGCGTTCAATCTTGCGCCCACGCAGCCGCCGCGAAATCATTATGGCAAAATTGGGCCAATCTAGGTCTTCGACCGCCTGAAGCAGTGCAATAAAACATTTTCGTTAGCTGATGGCGCTACTGCGCCGGAGACAACTGAATCGTTGAAGACTCTCACGCCCAAAGGCAATCCAAATCATTGCGCACCGTTACGAACAGGGAGGGCTGAATCGGGCGCTGTATGAAAAACAGCGTCCAGGTGCGGATCCTCTGCTGAGTGCGTCGGAAAAGCAGAGGATCATCGCTATGGTTTGCAGCAATCCGCCGGAAGGCCGATCGCGATGGACAGTCCGACTGATCGCCGAAGAGGCGGTGAAGCGGAAACTGGTGCCGCGAGCGGGCCGGGAGACAATTCGAATTCTGCTGGCAGGCCACGACCTCAAGCCGTGGCGGGAAAAAAATGTGGTGTGTGGCCGACCTAACCGACGAGTACGTCGAGAATATGAAGGGAATTAAATTGCTTATCCATTCGGAAGACTTCAGCCGAATCCCAAAAGGAAAACCGGTTCGTCCATTCAGGAAAAACCTTCCGGTTCTTTTTGAGTCGAGCGATGAACGCCCGACTGGTTTCCTTGAAAACTTCATGTTTCAGCCGAAATTTCGATAAATCCGAAGTGCGCACAGCCGCTTACGAATTTTGCACCAGAACCGCCTTGGGGCTGCACGATCGGCAACCGTTAGGATTGAGGTTCTGAATGCCGATCCAATTCCTTCCCCTTGAAGAGCGTCTCCTTCCCCTAACTCGCGCGTTCAATGCAAGAATGCTCGCGGGCAAAGCTCCCATCGACTTCTATCTGCCCGATGGTCCAGGTCGTCCCGCGGATCATACGAAGCACATACAACAGGAGCACGTGATAGCCGTAGACGGCGCCTCGGCACGAGGAGGTTTCATCGACGCCGTTTACCCCGGGTGGCTGAAGTCCACTGAGACGACGCTTACTAATGTATCGGGGATACTCTCCGAAGGACTGATCGACAAGAATTATTTGATGCTACCGGCCCAGATGGTCAAGAGCTTCGTAAAACGCGACCCACACACTTTCGTGGTCGGTATGGGTGGAACTCATATGCCGCTCCCACGGCTCCTGAAATCAGCTGCCTGGACCGTCGAAACGATTCCTTTCTTCTTTCGGATGTGCCGCCCAGCCAGAGTGTTGCGCGAGCTTCAGCCGCTCCAGCAGCCTCTGTGGAAAAAGTTCGCCGCACAGACTGCCGCGGTTACCGGCGGCGCGATTGCCATTCACGGCATCCAAGCTTTACGGGGCGCGCGCGGCCCGGATTCCGGCACGACGTTGCAGCTGGTTACAAGCTTCGGGTCCTGGGCCGATGGAATCTGGGAAACTGCCCGCGAAGATATCAGCGTCTCGGTCGTGCGCAACGCGTCCGTGCTCGAAGAACTTTACCCGCCCGGTGATGCGCGCTTGCGCCGTTACCTGATTACATCGAGCGGCCAGCCGTTCGCCTGGGCCGTCGCACTGCTGGCTCCCTACCAAAATCACAAGTATTTCGGGAACCTCACGGTCGGTGTCATTCTGGATGCCCTCGGCAAACCGGGTGTGCATACGAACGCCCTCCGCCTTATCACTGCTGCGCTGGCCGCTGAAAATGCCGATCTCGTGGTCGCGAACTTCAGTCATTCTCGCTGGTGCGCCGCCTTTCGCGCCGCCGGGTTTTGGCCCGGGCCGTCGAATTATCTCTTCGCCGCGTCTCCGGCTTTGGCAAAGGCCTGCAACGGCGCACCCGTCGCATCGGGGCTGGTACACTTCACCCGCGGCGACGGCGATGGCCGCGTCAATTTGTAATCGACCTTCGATACACTAAAAACAGTGTTTGCTCAGAGCGGCAGGCGCCGATATTGTTCTTCGAGCACACAATGCTATTAGATAGAATTTCCACGGAACCCTTTACAATCGGTTCCAATGGCCGCCCTGTAATTCCTCTTGATCCGGTTGCGGTTTACCGTTACGGACGTCTGATTCGTAGTACGGAAACCCTGCTGCTTGACCAGTTCAGCCGCGGCTTACTTTCCGGCACTACTCATACCTGTCTCGGCCAGGAGCTTTGCGCGATGAGTGTGGTTCGCGCGCTACAGTCCCCGGATGACGCGGTTTTTTCGAATCACCGCAACCACGGACATTTTCTTACTTACAGTGGCCAATTCGTGGGCTTGGTCGCCGAAATCATGGGACGGCACGCCGGAGTTTGCGGAGGCGTTGGCGGGAGCCAGCATTTGGCATGGCGCAATTTTCATAGCAACGGCGTGCAGGGCGGCATGACGGCTATCGGCGTTGGACAGGCCCTCGCTCGGCAAAAACGCAAAAGCGATGGCGTGGTTGCCATTTTCGTGGGCGATGGGACGCTCGGCGAAGGTCTGCTGTATGAAAGTCTGAACCTGGCTTCGATATGGAAGGTTCCGGCCTTGTTTGTAGTGGAGAATAACCGCATCGCCCAAACTACCGCAACCACTGAAACCATTGGTGGATCGATCGAGGATCGCGGCTCGGCATTCGGGCTCGCCACCTGGCATCTGGACGATTCGCAGTCTGATTTCCTGGAACAGGCCCAAGCGATTGTCAAGGGTGTCCGCACATCTCAGCGCCCCGGATTTCTAGTTATCGACACCATGCGCTTGGGACCTCATAGCAAGGGGGACGACCTCAGGGATCCCGCCGAAATGGCGGAGATCCGCAAGCGCGATCCGCTGGAAAACCTCGGCCGGAGCATAGCTGCGTTCGATCGTGAGCGCTGCGATGAAGAGTGTGCGGAGTTCGTCGAATCGGTGCGTCTGGCCGCGGAGGCTTCTCCCCCGGCGTCGTCTGCGGAACCGAAACGTCATTTCTTCATCCATCCGGCGCAGGGCCTTCCGGAAAGCGCTTCTCCGAAGGATGCGAACAATGTGCGCTCGGATATCAATCGAGCTCTTACCGAGTTGCTGGAGCAAAACCCGAACGTGCTGCTGTTGGGCGAGGATCTTCACGATCCCTATGGTGGCGCCTTCAAAGTGAGCGCCGGTCTATCCGCTCAGTATGCCGGTCGCGTCATCTCCACTCCGATCAGTGAAGCGGGCATCGTGGGGAGCGCCATAGGTCTGGCTCTCGCCGGCTTCCGCCCTATTGTGGAAATCATGTTCGCCGACTTTGTCACCTTGGCGATGGATCAGATCTACAACCACGCCGTGAAATTTCCCGGAATGTTCCCGGACGCCCGCGTCCCGCTTATCATCCGGACTCCGAGCGGCGGCCGCCGCGGTTATGGGCCCACTCACAGCCAGAGCGTCGAGAACCTGCTTTCCGTGGTTCCGGGACTCACGGTCGTGTTTCCCACTCACCGGCACGGCGCCGGTGAACTGCTCAGCCGCGCCGTGAATTTCTGGCCTTATCCCACGGCCTTCATAGAACATAAGCTCGTCTACGGACTCGCCTCCATTCGCGGAAAATACACGGAATTGCCTGCATCGCCGGAAGATCCAGCCGCCCATCTATTCCCCACCCTGATTACCGGCGAAAGCGATCCCGATTTGACGATTGTCGCCATCGGGCACATGCTTTCGATCGCCGAAGACGCCGTTTGCGAGCTGCGGAACGAGGAGTTGGCGATCGAGATCATATCGCCTTCCCTCCTTTCACCCCTTCCCGCCGAGACGCTTTGGAGAGCCGTCGAAAAGCGCTCCCGAGTGATTGTGGCCGAAGAAGCGCATGCCGAACGGGGCTTCGGATCTGAATTAGCCGCTATCTTGATCGCGAGACGCTGGAAGGGGCGGCTTTTGCGCGTCGGCACGCCTCCTTTCCCGATTCCCGCCGCACGGAGTCTTGAAGCGCAGTTCATGCCCGGTTCGGCGGAAATCGTCAAGGCCGCTCTGGAGTTGATCCTCAATTAAGATGGCGACACCGGTGTATACTCCGCGCGTCAACAACAATGACGACGCCGTGCGATTGAGCCACATCCATGTGCAACCCGGCGCCTATGTCAAGACCGGGGACGCTCTGGTGGACGTCGAGACCGATAAGGCTACCTTTGGAGTTGAAGCGGAAGCGGAAGGCTACGTCCTGTCGATCGACGCCCACTTGGGCGACATGATTGAAGTTGGCACGGTTCTGATCTGGATGGGGACCAAGCCGGACGAAGCGATCCCCAGGGAGAAAAGCGCAAGCGGAGGGTCAAACTCCACGACCGCCGCCCCGCCCAGCATGAAGGCTCTTCTGCTGTTGTCGCAATATGGATTAACTGCAAACCAGGTCCCCGCGAGTGGCGATCGGCTTTCGGCGGACGATGTACTCAGGCATGTCGAGCGTAAAGGTCTCACACCGCGTTCCGCCCAACCGGCGGCGTTGAGTCAGCCGGCAAACCGCCCGGCGCCGCAGGCCGGCGGCAAGCCGACGCCTCTCTCTCCCGAAGAACGCGGCATGCTCCGCACCGTGCTCTGGCACCGGGACGAAGCCGTTCCAGGATACGTTGAGCTGCCCTACGATCCCGCGCCATGGCAGGCATACTCGGACGAGTTCCAGAAAAAGCACGGGTTGCTATTTAGTCCGTTGCTGCCGCTCATTGCGAAGCGCCTGGTTGCTCTGACCGCCGAAACGCGCGCCTTGAACACGACGCTGCTGGGCGAGGAAAAACTGACTTACGATTCCGTCAATCTCGGCTTCACCATGCAGAGCGGACCCGTTCTTTACATGCTTGTGGTCCGGGAAGCCGAAACTCTGAGCGAAACCGATTTTGTGAAGCGCCTCTCCGGGTTACAGCGCCGCGCCATGCGCCAGGAACTCCGGCCCGAGGAATCCTCCGGGAATACCATCGCGTTCACGAGTATGTCTCGATGGCAGGTGAGCCGCCATATCCCCGTGCTGCCTGCCTATAATTCAGTGATCGTTGCCCACAGCGCTCCCGCCAACGGCCTCGCGAATCTTGGCGCATCCTACGACCATCGCGTTCTGACCGGCGGAGATATCGCCGTGCTTCTCACGAAACTGGTCCTACCGCCGGAAAACTAGTCATGCCGTCCAGCCAAGAAGCTATCACCAGGAAGATTCAAGACAAGATCGCTGAACTCGCCGGGGAATTGGGGCGGAAGCCGATCCAGCTAAGTCCGGAGCAGTCGATCCCAGACTCCGGTTTACTCGATTCCGCCGCCCTGATGTCACTGATGGTTTGGTATGAAATGGAGTTCGGATTGGACATCGGGCAGGAAGATTTCACCCTCGAGAACTTCGGGACAATCGAGCGTATGGTCCAGTATCTGAATCGATGAACAAAACCGCTTGGCCCGAAGGCAAGCAGTTCGCCTTCACGGTCTTCGACGACCCTGACGGGCAGACTGAGAGCCACAGCCGCTTGATCTACAAGTTCCTGGCTGACGTTGGATTCCGGACAACAAAGGGCGTGTGGCCTCTGGCGCCGCGCCGGGCGCCGAACTCCCTGGGCGATACCTGCGAGGGAAACCCGTCCTATCTTTCCCACTGTGTGGAGCTACAGCGCGCCGGGTTCGAAATGGTCTATCACTGCGCCAGCCCACAAGACTCGACGCGCGGCGAAGTGATCGAGAGCCTCGACCGTTTCAAGGATTATTTCGGGCACGATCCGGCAACCATGGCCAATCACTATAACCAGGATGCGATTTATTGGGGTCCGGCCCGGGTTACTGGCGCCCAAAGGCTCATCTATCAGGCGCTCACCCGTGGCTCAACTCGAAACCGTTTCTTCGGCCACGTTGAAGGTCACCCTTCTTTTTGGGGCGATATCTGCCGCGAGCGCATCCGTTATTGCCGCAATCTTGTTTTTGCCGGCATCAACACCTTGAGCTGCTGCCCCCAGATGCCCTATTACGATGCCGAACGCCCCTACGTTCAGGCTTGGTATTGCTCCGTCGAGGGGAACCAACTGCCCGCGTTCCTAAAGGCGATCAGCGAATCGAACCAGGACCGTCTCCTTGAGGAATCCGGCAGCGCGATCCTGTACACCCATTTCGGCTTGGGCTTTGTGGAGAACGGCCGCTTGAACTCCCGATTTGTCCAATTGATGACCCGGCTTAGCCACCTCAACGGGTGGTTCGTCCCCGTTGGCATTCTGCTCGATTATCTAACCGCAAAAAAGGGCGGCCTGACGGTCATCACGCCGTCCGAACGCGCGGCGCTTGAAAGACGTTGGCTGCTGGAGAAAGTTTTCCGTGGAACGTCCTAACGTTCGTACCAAAGCATGCCATAATCCACATCGCCCCGATGCCGCGTCAGTCTGAACCCGCAGCCTTCCAGGTGCTGCATCAATTTTGCTCTGGAATAAACACTCGATGCCTCTGTCGCGTGGTATTCCACCTGAATTCTATCGACGATTTCGAGGCGGTCGGACAATAGCGTCTCGTACTCGCTGCCTTCGATATCCATTTTCAGTAAGTCGATGCGCGCCGCTTGACTATCGGCAAGTACCTTTTCAAAAAAGTCATGCAGGGTCAGGACCTCGACGTCCACGGCCGATTCCGGGACCTTCTCTGTGGGCGCAAGTAAGCGGAACATCTGACTTGCCGAACTGGAAGTTGACATCGTCAAACGCCCCGGCCGCCCTGCTACCGCCGCCTGAAAACATTTCACCCGGTTGGTCAGGCCGTTCGTGGCAATATGCTGTGTCAGGCGTTCGAACGTCTCCGGAGCCGGTTCGAGCGCATAAATCGTGGATTGCCGCGCCACCCGAGCGGCCCAGCAACTGAATAATCCTATGTTGGCTCCCGCATCGATGACGACCCGGTCTGTTGACCGGACCTCATACACCCCGTGAAAATAGACCTGCCACAGGGTTTCAATGTCGTACATTTCGACGACACGAAACCGACTCCCATCCTTAAGGTGGATTTCGGATGGGAAGGAGAAGGGGCGGACTCCAATATAGGCGGCTGTGAGTTTCCGCCATTCCACCACTTCTCTCGCGCACCGGATGACTTCGTGAGCCCGTCCTACGTGGCGTAGCGCGGCGAGCAATCGACTAGCGCTGGTCATCCAGCCCCTGAGTGTAACATCGGTCGGCTCTAAGAGGCTGTTTGAAAAGGGTCAGATCGGCACGAGCCGATTGAGCATGCGGCGAATCCCTCTGTGCCCTGGAAGTAGCCGCCATTGCCAAGCCAGTTCGGAGCAAAGAGGAACATCGCATTCACC
>JALYXS010000672.1 GCA_030946965.1 Acidobacteriota bacterium | reverse complement strand
CGCCATCTCCTGGTACGTGTGGCAAGCGACGTAAACTTCTTCTGCCGGAAGGCGGGTCTGATCGATCATCACGACCACATTGCCGATCCACTGAATGGTTTCTACCATGGGTCTTGTGGCGCCGCATTTCTACCATCCCGGCGCCTTCCTTTCCGCCGCGAAGAACGCCACGAACATCGTCGAATTGTAAGCCGCGTGCATCCACGTGGAGGCCCGGGTCGATCCGGAAATGTGGCGCATCGCGCCGAACGCCATGCCCGCGAGCGTTATCAGCAAAACATGCCGCCAGGAAAAAGCGTTTTGCGCGGCGTGCAGCAAGCCAAAAGGAAGCGAAGCTAATATTATTCCGCGAAGCGGGCCGAAGGTGCCGACCAGCAACGGTTGCAGAAAGCCGCGAAAGCCAAGCTCTTCGCAAAGCGGACCCACGGTGGTCCCGGCAACCGCGATCAGGATGGCCGTACTTCGTTTCGCCAGCATCTCGCGCAAAGGCGTATCCACGTCGGGCGTACGCAGCAGAGCGCCGCCGGCGGCAACCGCGAACGTTAATAGCACGCCGCAGAGAATCGTCGTGGCCAGCGATTGAGGAAACGGGACCCAGCCTAATGATCGCCAAAAAGGCCGGCCATACTCCAGCTTCAAAATCCAAGACAACGTGAAGAAAAGAAATCCGTATCCCAGAAACTGTCCCGGAATCAGCAGCAGCCCTTTATCCAGATTCAGGTGAAACAATACGTCCACCGCTTTCGTCAGCAGCATGCCGGTTAAGATGCACGGTACCGCCAAGCCGAAGAACAGCAATAAATCGGGGTACCGCCAGAATGGCCTTTCCGCGCTCATTCCGCGCACTCGATCAACGCCGCGGCCAGCAGCGGAATCATGATCTCGTGATGTCCGGTCAGCGAATATCCGCGACCGCCTGATTGCGCGTGCGGCCGCTCCACCACGTTCGCCTTGGGCCGGTAGTGTTGCAGGAAATCCATATTCACGGTCGTAAAATTTCCCAGCGGTTGGCCCAAATTCCGAACCGCCGATATCGCCTTCAGAAACACTTCCGGCATCACCACCGCCGATCCGGCATTGATATAAACGCCGCCATCGTTCAGCCCGGCTGCCAGCGAACAGAACAAGCGGAAATCGCGATGCGTCGCGCTCCCGAGCGCCGCCGGATCGATCGCCGGGTGAGTATGCGGTGTGTCGGTTCCCACGGCAACATGCACCGTGACCGGCGCGCCTTGCCGATACGCCTGCAGCAACAGACTTTGCGCTCCGGTTTCCGCGCCGGCAAGCGTTTCAAGGCTTCGGCCATATGCTTCCCCCATCCCCAATCGGTCCGCGTCGCCCTGGCGAATGGCCAGATTCATCTCGCGCCCCGTCTCTTCGGCAGATCCGAAACGGCCGTCGGGCAGCACCGATTCCACGTCCTCGCTGGTGTGGCCGGCCAGCGCAATTTCGAAATCGTGAATCGCCGCCGAACCATTCATGGCGAACGCCGTCGCGAGATTGCGCCGCATCAGGTCGATCAGCACCGGCGCCAGACCGCACTTGATTACATGTCCGCCCAGCCCCCAAATCACGGGCCTTTTCAACGCGTTCGCCTTGCCAATCGCCTGCACCACGGCGCGGAAACTGTCGCCGGCCAGAATGTGGGGCAGGGAATCGAGCCAGCCGCCCACGCCCGCGCCCTTCCGGTAAACGGAAGCGAAATCTTTGACCGCCACTTTTCCGCCGCGATCTTTCAGCGAAACCGTTTTCAAACCGGTGAGATCGAGCGGCCCGATGCCGTACTTGCTTGTGCTCATGCCGCCTGGCCCGCGCTCAATACTTTGCGCAAAGCCTCCGCCGTGAAACTTTTTCGGGACCGAATGACCTGCTCGGGGGTCCCGCAAGCGACGATCTTGCCGCCGTACTCGCCGCCGTCCGGGCCCAGATCGATAATCCAATCGGCCGTCTTGATTACGTCCAGATTATGTTCGATCACCAGAACGGTGTTGCCCAGAGCGACCAACCGCTGCAGCACGTCGAGCAGCTTGCGAACGTCGTCGAAATGCAAGCCCGTGGTTGGCTCGTCCAGCAAATAAAAGGTCCGCCCGGTCTGGCGTTTGCTCAGTTCCTTAGCCAGTTTGATGCGCTGCGCTTCGCCGCCCGAAAGGGTGGTTGAGGATTGCCCCAGATGGATGTAACCCAACCCTACGTCGTTGAGGGTTTGCAGCTTGGGACGAATCTGCGGGATATTTTCGAGGATCGGCAGCGCTTCCTCAACTGTCATTTCCAGCAAGTCCGCGATAGACTTGCCCTTGTATTTCACTTGCAGCGTTTCGTAGTTGTAACGGCGTCCGCGGCATACATCGCAGGTCACATAAACGTCCGGCAGGAAGTTCATTTCAATGCGTTTTAATCCGTCGCCTTGGCACGCTTCGCAGCGGCCGCCCTTCACGTTGAAACTGAATCGCCCGGCTTTGTAGCCCCGTTCGCGCGATTCGGGAAGCATGGCATATAGATCGCGAATGGGAGAAAACAGGCCAGTGTACGTGGCTGGATTCGATCGCGGCGTGCGGCCAATCGCCGATTGATCGATGCGGATGGCTTTGTCCAAGTGCTGCAAGCCGGTCAACGATTCGTGCGCTCCCGGTTCGTCGTGCGATCCGTAAATCTCTTTCGCCAGAGCCCGGTAAACGATGTCGTTGATCAGCGTCGATTTTCCGCTTCCCGAAACGCCGGTCACCACAGTAAAGACGCCTAGGGGAATTTGCACATCGACGTTGTCCAGGTTGTGTTCGCTTGCCCCGGTCACCGTCAGTTGCTTACCATTCGATCGCCTGCGCGCGGCGGGAATCGGAATCGAGACCGCGCCCGAGAGATACTTCCCCGTCAGCGAATTGGGATTGCGGCGAATCGATTCGGGCGTGCCTTGCGCCACCAATTCGCCGCCCAATCGCCCGGCGCCCGGTCCCAGATCGATCACGTAATCCGCGCGCTCGATGGTCTCCGCATCGTGCTCCACCACCAGAACGGTATTGCCCATGTCGCGCAAATGGGTCAGCGTTTCGAGCAGCCGCTCGTTGTCGCGAGGATGCAGCCCAATCGAGGGCTCATCGAGCACATACAGGACGCCCCGCAATTTCGATCCTATTTGCGTCGCGAGCCGGATGCGTTGCGCTTCTCCGCCGGAGATGGTGGCGGCCGAACGTTCCAGGCTCAGGTAATGCAGCCCTACCGCCTCCAGGAATTCGAGCCTGCGCCGGATCTCATCCACCACTCGCCCCGCGATCTTCGTCTCCCGCTCGTTGAACCGCCACGATTGCGATGTCAGCAGCGCGCGCGAGATCGGCATTCCGGTGAAATCGGAAATCGAGAGCGCCTTGACTCTTACCGCGAGGCTCGATGCTTTCAGCCGTTTGCCCTTGCACGCCGCGCAGACCACCGGCGACATATATTCGGTCAACCAATCGCGATAACCCTCGGCGGCCGATTCGAAATTCCGCTGCAACAATTGCAGGATTCCCGGAAAACCGTCGCCGCCCTCGAGCAACACTCGCTTGATTTTCGGCGTAAATTTTTCGAAGGGGGTCGAAAGCTTGATCCGAAATTGCTTGGCGGCTTCGGTCAGCTTGTGATGCATCAGGCCGGAGCCCGCCCCCGGACCAAGCCCTCCTTCGAGCAAAGGTTTCGACGGGTCGACCAACACCTTCGCCGCGTCGAACACGTACTCGCTGCCCAATCCAGAGCAGGTTTCGCACGCGCCATACGGACTATTAAAGGAAAACGAGCGCGGCTCCAACCGTGGCACGCTAGTCCCGCATTCCATGCAGGCGAGATTGCGCGAATATAGCCGCTCATCTCCGCCCACGATCGCGACCAGCACTAAGCCACTGGCCAACTTCGTCGCTGTCTCGATGGAAGCTTCGAGCCGCTTATCGATCCCGGCCTTCACG
>JALYXS010000652.1 GCA_030946965.1 Acidobacteriota bacterium | reverse complement strand
CCACTTTGAGCCGGACCGAGTGCTCCCGATCTAATTGTTCAATTGTGATGCCGCTTAAAAACGGATGATCCGAATCCAAGAGGCCGCGAATCATATCGTCGTCGGTTTCGCGGAAGCAGGGGTCGTCGAAACCCAGGCGCGCCGCCAACCGGCGGAAGATTTCGTTGTTCGGCAAACACTCGCCGGGAGCTTCGAGCGCCGGTCGCGCGATCTGCAAATGATAATGGCCGTATGCGAAATAGAGATCCGTCTGCTCGAGAAACGTAGTGACCGGCAGCAGTATATCGGCGTGATCGGCGGTATCGTTTTGGAACTGTTCGAGCACCACCGTGAACAGGTCTTCGCGCCGCAACCCGCGCAAGACGGCGTTCTGATTGGGCGCGACCGCGGCCGGGTTCGAGTTGTAGACCACCATCGCCTTCACGGGCGGATCTTGCAACTCACCAAGCGCCGCGCCAAGCTGCACCATGTTGACGATTCGCGCTTCGCGGCCGAGCTTCGATTTTTGCTGGAGATCGGCGCGCTCGAGACCGGTCCGGTCGACGTGAAAAGCTCCTGAAGTAGTAAGTTGGAACCCGCCGCCAATTTCCTTCCATGAACCTATCAATGCCGGCAACATGGCGATGAGGCGCACTCCCATGCCGCCGCGCTCGCTTCGTTGCATTCCGTAATTGAGGCGGATCACGGCAGGGCGAATGGTCGCATACTCGCGCGCCAGTTGAACGATATCGTCCACCCCGATTCCGGTCAATGCCGCAACGCGTTCCGGCGGATACGCTTCTATTTTCCGGGCGAGATCGTCGAAGCCGGTTGTGTGCTTTGCGAGATAATCGGCGTCGTGAAGCCGCTCGCGCACGATCACGTGCATCATCCCGAGCGCCAGCGCGGCATCGCTGCCGGGATTGATCGCGTAATGCCGGTCGGAGAGAAGCCCCGTCCGGTTTTGGCGGGGATCGATCGTGTAAAAGCGCGCGCCATTGCGGCGGGCTTCGACGATAAATGGCCAGAGATGCACATTCGTGCCGAGGATATTCGCGCCCCAGGCGATAATCAATTTTGAATGGGGGAACTGCTCCGGCTCCGTGCCGTAGCGATAGCCCAGGGCTTCCATGAGACCGGCGGTACCGGCGGCGGAACAGATAGTGCGGTCGAGCCGCGATGCGCCCAGGCGATGGAAAAATCGGCGATCCATGCCGGAACCGTTGAGGTAACCCATGTTGCCGGCGTAGCTGTAAGGCAGGATGGATTCGGAACCGTGTTCGTCCGCGATACGTTGCAACCGTTGTGAGATTTCATCAAGCGCGGCGTCCCAGGAGATGCGTTCGAAACGGCCCTCGCCTTTTGCGCCGGTGCGGCGTTGCGGGTAGAGCAGGCGGTCCGGCGCATACTCGCGATCGAGGTAGCGGGAAACTTTCGCGCACAAAAATCCGCGCGTTACGGGATGATCGGGGTTGCCGCGCAGGCGTGTGGCTTTTCCGTTATCGTCTACGTTGAGGAGCAGTGAACAGGCGTCCGGGCAGTCGAGCGCGCAGACGGAGTGGCGCACGTCGGGCATTTGAAAATTATATCAATGGGAATTTGGTGGCTGAAACTCTGCTTACTCGTTGCCGGCCCAGTCGCGCTCGTGGCGTTTTTATTGCGCACTGTCCGTGCTCATCCGGAAGGCGAGCGCTGGCTGAACCGTCTTGCCGGTCCGCTTCTCGATCAAACGGGTAAAGAGTGGTGCGAAGCCGGGGCCGTGGTGCTCTGCATTCTGATTGGCCTCTCGAAACCGGGTTGGGGATCGGCAAAATTCGAGCGCGCCGAACGGGCGTTCCTGCGGGTAGCGCGTCACCGGCGCCAGGCTGTTTTGCTCGCCGGAATTCTACCCGTGCTGATCCGCCTCGCGCTGCTCCCGGCGCTGCCTCCGCCGCGGCCGAAGGTCGCCGATGAGTTCGGGCATTTACTAATTGCCGGCACGTTCGCATCGGGCCGCGTCACCAATCCACCGCATCCCATGTGGCGCCACTTCGAATCGCTATACGTGCTTCAGCAGCCAACTTACACGTCGATCTACCCAATCGCGCAGGGCTTGTTGCTCGCCGCCGCGGAAGTGCTGCGCGTTATGCCTTGGCTCGCCGTTTACGCGAGCGCAGGCGCGATGTGCGCGGCCATTTGCTGGATGCTGCAAGGCTGGCTCTCCACGCCGTGGGCCTTGGTCGGCGCGCTGCTCGCAATCGGCCGCTTCACGGTTCTAACTTACTGGATGAACACCTATTGGGGCGGCGCACTGCCCGCGATTGGCGGCGCGCTCGTAATGGGGGCGTTGCCCAGAATTTTGCGCTTTCACCGCGTTCGCAATACCGTGCCACTCGGGATCGGGCTGGCTATTCTGGCGCAAAGCCGTCCGTTCGAAGGTTTCCTGCTTAGCCTTCCTGTCGCGGCCGTGTTGCTGGCCTGGCTTGCGACGGCGCGTAGCGTGCCATCGAAGAAGCGCGTGCAAATTCTGATTTCGTTAGTCTTGGCGGCCGCCGCGATTTTCGCCGTTACGGCCTTTTATAACTGGCGCGTAACCGGGAATCCGCTGCTGATGCCCTATCAACTTCATCAACGCATTTACGGAACGCCGCAATCCTTCTTCTGGTCCACTCCTGTATATGACGCGCCCGGATTGCACCGCAACAAAGATATCGTCGATAACTTCCACTGGCAGCTTCGCGCGTACGTCAAACAATCGTCATGGGCCGGGCTGGCGGATCAGCTTCTGACTAAAGCCAACTTATTCTGGAGTTTCTATTTTGAGCCGCTGCTTACCCTGCCGCTTCTGTTTCTGCCGTTCGCGCTGAAGGAGCGATGGACGCGCTTACTGGTATGCACGGCACTTTTCGTGTTGCTCGGCATCGCGATGTATCCGTTTTTTTACTACCACTACGCCGCCCCGATTTGCGGAATCACGCTGTTTGCCGTGGTGCAGGGAATGCGCCGAATGCGTGCGTTTGAGTGGCGCGCAAAGCCGGTAGGGCGTTTCGTTTTCCACGCGACGCTCGCGTGCAGCTTCGCCGTTTTTCTTATTTCGGCCGTGGCTGGAGCGATGGTTCCCGCCGCGCTGGTGGTCGCGTCCACTCCGCGAAGCGCGATTCTCGATCGTTTACGCGCGCAAGGCGGGAAACATCTGGTGCTGGTACGGTACAACTCGAAACACTCTTTCCACTCAGGCGACGTTTACAACGCCGCGGACATCGATAAGTCGGACGTAGTTTGGGCGCGCGAGCTCGATTCGGCCGCCAACGAAGAGTTGCTGCGCTATTACGCCGGACGGAACGTCTGGCTCTTCCAGCCGGACGAAGAGCCGCCGCGATTCGTCCCTGTCGATCGGGCAGACGTGTACAATTCGCCGCCATCCATATCCACGATTCTGAATGGCGCGGGTATTGCCGCGAGCTCCCTGCCGGGCGTTACTCCTGGCGGAATTGTCACGATCTTCGGGCACAATTTCGCTCGGGACATCGACGGCTCCGTCACGTTAGGTTCCATTTTTTTCCCGCTCCCGCTGCGAATCGATAGCGTCACGCAGAAATCGGGGAACGTATACGCACCGACCGGCGACGACGTCGTCGACGGCGCGGACTCTATTTTCTCCGCGCCGCTGCCGCTCGAACTGGCGAACGTCCGGGTGCAAATTGGCGGTCGATGGGCGCCGATTTATAGCGTTGCCAATATCGATGGGCAGGAATCGATTACGGTCCAGGCGCCTTTCGAGTTGACTGCCAAATCCACTACCGTCAAGCTCTGGCTAGGAAGCGATTCGACTATCGTGGGCAACGTTCCCGTCTTACCGGCCAGCCCGGGTATTTTACAGGCGAGGATGTCCGAATCGAGTCTCAGCCCGGTGATTTTGCGGACGGACGGGAGCTTTGCCGCCGAAGATAATCCGGCGAAGCGCGGCGAGAGGGTACGGATGTTAGTAACTGGATTGGGTCCGATGAATCCGGCGGTTGCATCCAATCGGCGTGGCGGTCTGGCCGGGGATGCAAGAGTACAAAATCCAGTGGCGGTCGAAGTCAACGGTGTTAACGCGAGAGTGGTTTCGGCGAAGTACGCCGCCGGGCTAATCGGGATCGAGGAGGTCGTTTTCGAGATCCCGGCGGACTGCCCCGCGGGGGCGCGAATTCCGGTTATCGTAGGCGTGAATGTAGACGGCCGCATAGTGTTCAGCAACGTGAGCGCGATGGCAATCGATTGAGATGGAAACTGCCACAATAGCGTAAAATCAACGTTTGTCCGACTATGCGCCGCGTTACGCAGTCACCGTGGCCATCCCGACGTTAGCCGCGGATTCCATGTATCTGGAATGTATCGGTTCGCTTCGGGATCAGACTTTTCGTGAGTTCGAGGTGATCGTCGTCGATAACAGCGGAAAAGGTCTGGTGCGTAATAGCGACGCCGCCAAATGGGGCGCCACCGTGATCGAAATGGATTGCAACGCGGGGTTTGGAGCGGCGGTGAACGCCGCGTTCCGGCACGCGCGCGCGCCGTTTTTCGCAACGTTGAACGACGATGCAGCGGCCTCGCCGGGTTGGCTCGCGGCGCTAACGAATGGCATGCAACAATCCCCCGATATCGGGATGTGCGCGTCGCAAGTGCGGCTCTGGGGCGAACCGCGTCTCGATTCGGCCGGAATGCTAATCTGCGGCGATGGCAGCAGCAAGCAGCGGGGGCACGGGCGGCCTCCCGATGCATTTGCCGCGCGCGATGAGGCGTTGCTTCCCAGCGGGTCCGCCGCGTTGTACCGGCGAGCCATGCTGGATCAAATCGGCCTCTTCGACGAAGATTTTTTCCTTTATTGCGAGGATACGGACCTTGGTCTCCGCGCGCGATGGGCGGGCTGGAGATGCGCGTACGTGCCGGAAGCGGTCGTGATGCACCGCTACTCGCATTCGGCGGGGCGCGCGTCGCCGTTGAAAGCTTTCTACGTGGAGCGGAACCGCTTATTCCTGGCAATCAAGAATTTTCCGGGGACGATGCTCGCAACCGCGCCGTTTATTTCAATCGCGCGATATTTCTGGCACGCGGTATCGCTTGCGCGCGGCCGCGGGCACGCCGCGGAATTTCGACGGGAGCACAGTGCCTTCTATTTAATTTTTCTGATCGTCAAGGCACATATCGCGGCGGGGTCTCATCTTCGCGCCCTCTGGCGCAAACGGCGGGAGATCCGCCGCGCGGCGCGAGTATCGCCGTCTGAATACACTCTCCTGCTGAAGAGGCACGCCATCTCCGCGCGCGAACTGGCGGCTTTTTGATGGATGGACTCATGGTCATCATCCCGGCCTTTAACGAGGAAGCCGCCGTGGGGCGAGTAGTCGAGTCCGTCCAGCACGCGGTCCCCGGCGTTCCCATCGTCGTGATCGACGATTGCTCCGCGGACGGCACCATCGAAGCCGCCCGCGGGGCCGGCGCCGACGTGCTCTCGCTCCCGCATCACCTCGGGCTCGGCGGATGCGTTCAAACCGGCTACAAACTGGCTTACGAACTCGGTTACGACTACGTGATTCGGGTGGATGGCGACGGCCAACACGACGCGCGCGACATCCCGCGCATTCTCGACGCGCTGCAAACATCCGGCTGCCAGATGGTAATCGGCTCCCGCTTCGTCGAATGCAACGGTGACGATAGCAGCGGTCACACCAGCGCCAGCCGCTCCATCGGCATCCAATTCTTTCGCGCCGTGCTGCGGCCTATTCTGGGCAAACCGGTGCGCGATCCAACCTCCGGTTTTGTCGGTGTCACGCGTAGCGTTCTCCAGGTGTTCAGCACCAGCTTTCCACTCGAATATCCGGAGATCGAAGCGCTGGTCGTCTTGCAACGCCGCTCCTTCCGGTTCGAGGAAATCCCCTGCCGCATGTTGCCGCGCACCACCGGGAAATCTTCGATCACGACGATGAAATCGATCTACTACATCGTTCACGTGCTGCTGGGCGTGTTTGTGAATGTGCTGAAATTCGAAGGGTCGACGCCCAAGGAATTGGAGAGAACGTAAGTGGAGCGGCTGTTAAATTGGATGACCGCCATGAGCGTCGTGCTCATGCTTCTGGTTTTATTTTCCGCGCGCCGGGCGCACATCCGCGTGGAGTATTCGGTGAGTTGGCTGGTAGCTGCGCTGGTAATTCTAGTGCTGTCGCGTTCGCGCGTCCTGCTCGAAGGCATCGCGACCCAGTTGGGAATAACGTACCCGCCGCTCGCGTTGGTGCTGATTGTC
>JALYXS010000650.1 GCA_030946965.1 Acidobacteriota bacterium | reverse complement strand
ATCCGAAAGCGGAGTTCCCCGGTTCGACGTTTCTCGACGATCCCTATGGCACCGCGGTTCTTTCCTCCGATGTCGCCACCATCTTTCGCGCCGATTTCACGGCCGGACCAGGCGCGGCGGAACCGGGAGTGCCTGTCCGCCGTTACGATCTCTCCGGTTACGGCGCCAGCGTCTTTAGCGAATGGGACGACTCGAACGTCTTGGGGACGGGCATCCTGAAGGTGCAGTTCAAGGTCTGGGTCGGACGTACCGCGTGCGAAGTCGTTCGCGCCCAGAGCATCATCTACCCGTGGGGCATCAAGATCGTCCGTACCATCACGATCGAGCGTATCTCCGGGGGCGATGTCGTTCGCCAGGATAGCGGGTGGCAGGCCGCAACCCCCGGACAGTTCAACTTTCCGACCGCAACGGCCGGCGAATTTACCGGCGCCGTTCATGCGGGGCCCGTCGACGGCGTTTTCAATGTCCGCAACATTCGCGATAATGGCGCGCAGTTCCCTCTCGATGGCATCGTTTATGTTCCAGTCCTGTTCGATGCCGATGTGAGGGTGAACGCGAACAATCCCGTAGTCAGCGGCGCAACGCAGAACGTTTTCGTGCCCGCTCGGGACATTACCGGATATACGCAACTCGCGCCGGACAACAGTCCCGCGACGCGCTCGAATCTGGCCAACCTCCTGAACCAACGCGGGGCCGCGCTGGCGCCGGTGGCATGCACCATCAACATCGGAGCGGCTGGCCAGCAGATGAAAATCAGCGCCGCCGAAGTCAGCGCCGCCGGCGCCGGAGAGACTGCGCTGTTCGTCGCCGCCCTGCGTGGAACGCCGGTGCTGCCCCGCGATGGCCAGTGGTCGATGGGGGTCGCGCAAAGCGGCCAGACGCCGCAAGCTCTCGATCCGCAACGCGCGGTTCCGCTGATTCAACCGAACGGGGACACGACGTGGTACCTGGCCGACCCAACGGACATCCTGAATCTCGCCAATCCCTCTACCCATTACGGGTATCTGCAGGGAACCAGCACGCAAAAGACGTTCTTTGGCCGTCCGCGGATTCCACAGGGTGCGAACCAGGTTTCGATTCCCGATCCGCCGCATGTGGCCGACGTGGGTTCGCTGCTGGGGGCTACGGGCATCTTCCCGGAACTCGCCAAAGCTCTGGCGTTTCCCGGCCCGCAGGCGCTCGCGCTCGGCGCGCTCGGAAGCGACACGCTCGCGTTAAATACCCTGCCGCCGTTTCAAATTAATCAGCCGCCGCTGACGCTGCTCGATTTCGGCCCTGTTTCCGCGGTCCTGGTTTACGAGGATCGTTCGGCCACGGGACATCCGGCAACGACGGTCACCTTCAAGCTCGATCCCGCCGCCAACCCGCGCTGGTCCATCGATTTCGCGAAGTTTACGTTCGTTCTGGTTTCGCCATTTGGCGATGTAAATAACCCGCTGCTCCAGGTGGTTGGATCGGCGCACGCGGACGCGAATACCTCGCCCAAACTGGGTGAACTGACGGTCGTGTATGGCAGCATTCTCTCTTTAGTCCAGCAGGTTTTCAGCAAACTAAGCGAGCTGGCCAGCTTCCTGCCCGGCGGAAACAAATCGAGTCTGGATGTCAGTTTCTCCAATGGGAAATTGACCATCCGGGACAAGTTCGCGCTACCCACTCTGCCGCTTGGACTCGGCGATATCACCAATGTGTCGCTGGACCTCGGCGCAACCATGCAGTTCGCGCCCATGAGCATGGAGTTCACGGCGGGAATTGCGAGCCCGAACGATCCTTTCCAGTGGCTTGTCTCGCCGTTATCGGGCACCGGCTGCGTTCAGGTGGGATTCAACAATGGCAACGCGAATCTTCTGATTCAGGCCGGCATTGGAGCCGGGCTGGCGATTGACGTAGGCGTCGCTTCGGGGAGCGCTTCGATCGTGCTCGCGTTCCAGGTCGACAACACGGTAAGCCCATTTGAGGTCAAAGTTATTTTGACGGGGCAGGCTTCGGTGGACGTGCTCGGCGGGCTGGCGAGCGCGTCGCTCATGTTGAGCGCCGGGCTGGCCATCATTCCCGCGCTGCCCGACATCACGTTGATTGGGTCGGTGGCGGTGGGCATTCATATCAGCATCTGCAGGGTGGTGAGCATCGATTTCGACGGCTCGTGGCAGTTCTCGCAAACACTGACCGCGTAGGAGAGGTAATTTATATGGCATTCCAGGATCTTCGACTCACTCTTATGGCGTTCCCGCAGCAATGGGACCCGTCAAAACCGAACCTTTCCGCCAACGTGCTGATACTGCCCACGGGCGATCCGACCGTAATCGATCCGCAACTCGGCGGTTTAGCGTTTTCGGGGGCGCAACGCAAGCTCAAAGCCGTCTTCATCGCGAGCCTTAGCCAGTTGCCTTCGCCCAACGCGCCTCCCGTTGAGGTGAGGACGTTCCCGGTGGTCACGCCAAAGCCATCCGGCGCGCCCGCTCTTTTTGCGAGTATCGCGGCGCAATTTAATATCGTGCCCGCGTCTTCGGCCCCGACCCCGAATATCCGGATTCGGAAGGCGCTTCCGCCGTCTTACACCAGCGCGTTTGCCTTCGAACAGCCGCGTACTTCCGATGCCATCGTGGGCGATGGTTTCGGCTGCGCTCTGATCGGCAAAAACCCGAACCCGACCGCGCCGCCGCCCAACAAAGACATTTCCTGGGGGCAGGTCTTCTCGTGGGCTTTGCGCAATCCCGACGTGGCTGAGAAACTCGGCATTCTGTACCGTAACCTCCCGGTTCCCATTGCAGCGGCCGACGCAGCCAAAGGCGGCTAGCTCTACATCACGCTCGATGCAGCGGACCCGTACGCTCCGAAACTGAATACGGACATTATCAAGCTATACGCCGCGCGAGTTCCGGCGCTTACTACCGCGCGGCCCGTCTTCGGGAGCGTGCTTTTTCCCGTGGTCGCCACCATCGCCAACCCCGCTCCTTACGACGCGGCCGAAGTTGAAGCGCAGACCTATGACGACGGTTTTGCGCGGATCGTCCATTGCAATCAACCTTCGAGCATCGACGCGGCCGCCGGGGATGACACGCAGATTGTGCCAGGCACCGACGCCGGCATCCAGATTGGATGGGACGACGAACAGGTCACGATCTGGAGCAACCGGCAGCTCGATAACTTGCGCGCGCGGCGCAACGGAGGCACGCCCGAAGCGGAAGTTCCCCTGGGCGTGCTCGGTTACCGCGTCGATGTCAAAGATCCGAAAACCGGAAAATTTGTATCGCTTTGTTCTAAAGAAGGAACGCAGCCACCGCCCGAGGAGTCACTGGAGCCCGCGACCATGCGCTCAAGCGATCCGGCCGATCTGGCGGCCTGGCTTCCGCGTTACTTCGCGCAGTGGCGCGGCAAGTCGCTCGTCTCCCAGGATGCGGCCGCTGTCAATCTCACCGGAGGCGCGAAGACGATCCCGGGCCCGATTCCGAAATCGGTGTTGCCGCCGCTCCTCTTCGGCAATACATACAGTTTCCGCGTGCGCTTCGCCGATTTGACGGGCGGCGGTCCTCAACTATCCGACAACCCGATAAATCCGGCCCCGGTGAACATCGCGCAATGCCCATTCAAACGTTACGTACCCCCGAAGGCGGCGCGTGTTCAGACGTTCCCCTCAAGCGGCGTCGTTCCACCGCCTCTCTCGAAGATGCTCGTTTGGCGGCCTTTGATCGGCTATCCGGAGCTTCTGTTCGCCGGCGTCATTCCTTCGGCGGTCGACAAGTTGTTGACGCAGGTCGCCGCCGCGAAAACGGGCCGCGAGACGCTCGGGGCCAACGATCCCGACGTGAAACGCGTGCGGATCGCCGTGGAGGCGCGCACCCCGGCGCACGATACCAGCGATCCCAGCCAGCTCGACGGTCCGTTTCGCGAGATTTATAGTTTCGAAACCGCATTTCCGCCTTATCCCGCCGATCCGGTTCCTTCCACGCCCGGCGTTTCTCCCACGGCGGAGGCGATCGAATTCGATATCCAGCCGTTTGATACCGCAAACATAGCTACCATGACCGCGCCGGCCGTAACGGCCAGACCCGCGCCGCAGCCGCTGCCCGTTCCCACGGAGCGCGATGTGCGCGTCGTCATTACTCCCGTTGCCGAAAGCGCCAATCCGGCCTACTTCGGGAATACCGCGGCGCAATCGGGCCTCACGTCGCACGTGGATCTGCGCGTGGAGGCAACCGTCGAAAAAGACCTCTTCGTGGCGGAACCCGCGGCGCTCGAGCTCGAGGGTATTTTCCTGCAGCCGCCCGCCAACAACGACGCGCTGAACGAACTCTTCGCGACATTTAATCTGACGCCGCCGCAATCGACGACGGACCCCGCGCAACTTCTCGCGCAACGCATGGGTCTCGCCGCCACCGGCCTGACCTTCACGGGCAAGCCGGGGCAGCGAGTTGTGTTCGGGTCGTCGCTCGCGCTTCGCCACAACCTGAACGGCGACCACTCCTCTATAACCTTCAGCGCTGAGGGCGACCTGTTGAACAAATGGATCGTCGTGATCGCACTGGAGCTGAATCGCGACTGGACATGGGACGGCTTCGCCGACGCCAGCTTGAAAGTTTCGCGGGAGGCGGGCGCCGGCGGGAGCACGGATCTCGGAACGCTCGACATGCGGCAGACCGTCGGTCAAATCGCGCTCGAAGGTAACTTTCCGAACCGGCGCGATACGACGCGCCTGATCTTCTTCGATGCGTTCGACCCCAATCCCGCCGCCAATCAATTTCCAGTGGCGCCGGAGCTTAAATACAAAGTGCAGCCGCAATTCAAATCACTCCCGGCGCCAGTGGCGAAAGAACTGGATCTCGCGCTGCCAATCGCCGCCCCTCCCGCGCAAACGCCGACGCTGCTGTCGGCCGGCTTTGCGCTCACGCCCTATCTACCAAGCGGAGACTACTCTTCGACGGCGCCGCGCAGCCGCGCCCTTTGGCTGGAGTTCGATGGACCTCCGCTCGATCCGCGTGACGGCTATTTCGCGCGCGTGCTGGCGTATGGAATCGATCCGCTGCTCGCATCCGAATCCGCCGGGGCGCCTCAACCGCAGGAGCCCCCGCTCGGTGTCGATCCCGAACCGATTCGCGCGATTGCCCCGGGCGCGTCCATCGATACCGCCGGGCTCGACGCGATGACGCCGTTAATTGCCTCTACCGCATCGAAAAAGCACTTCCTGCTGCCTCTGCCGCCAGGGATCACGGAGGATTCTCCGGAGCTATTCGGCTTCTGGACATATGAAATTCGTGTAGGCCACTACCTGGACCCGGCCACGAAAGAACCGGTATGGTCCACGGCGCAGGCGCGCTTCGGACGGCCCTTGCGCG
Organism: Acidobacteriota bacterium; assembly: GCA_030946965.1. Taxonomy (GTDB): domain Bacteria; phylum Acidobacteriota; class Terriglobia; order Bryobacterales; family Bryobacteraceae; genus JALYXS01. The sequence continues at coordinate 769 of JALYXS010000650.1, read as the reverse complement.
TTACCGGCGTGCAACATCCGGCGCCGCAATTGCGCTGCCACGCGATTCGAACCCTCGGGACACAAGGACAAAACAAGGGCCGGAAAGAGATCAAAGTAAGCGCGCCGTTCGCCACCCCGGTGCTCGACGGCCGCGTGGCTTTCATTGAGGTGCCTACAAGCCGCCTTTGGATGATGATGTACACGCAGGTGCTGCAGGCGGACGGAGCCGGATTCAGAAACGTGCTGATTACCCGGAAGCCGGCTTTTCGAACGGGCAATCCAACCGCTCCGATCGGCGTCGCGACATTTCCGGAGCACGAAGTCGAAAACGTGCTTGCGTCGTACGCCTTGCCCGCTAACTCGCCTCTTAGCGTGCTAGCGGTCGAACTCTTGCCCGCTCCGAACGAGGCGAAGCTGCCCGATCCGCTCGGCGCTCAACTAGGAGCGCAGAGAATTTTGCGGACTTCACCGCTCGTGAAAGTAGCCAACACGTGCTAATCGATTAGTGGCCTGAGCGCTGCATTGTCACGCTCGGCATCGCGCCATCGATGTCCGCTCCCGTGATTTCGGCGCCCGCGAAGACCGTACCTTTGAGGTTCGCTCCTTGCAGATCGGCACGGCTCAAGTTCGCTTTGGTGAAATTCGCCGCGCGGAGATTGGTCTTGCTAAGGTCCGCCCAGCACAGAATGGCCGATGTGAGGTTCGCTTCCTCTAAATTGCATCCGCTAAGATCCGCGCCGGTCAAATTAGCCCCACTAAGGTCGGCACCACTAAGATCGGGAATCTCG
>JALYXS010000641.1 GCA_030946965.1 Acidobacteriota bacterium | reverse complement strand
ATGATGTTGGCCTGAATCTCATAGGCTTTGTCGGCCTGCGCCTTCTGCCGGTTTACGGTTTCGAGATAAGTGGCCTTTTTGATCTCGAGATCGCGCTGCGATTCGGCCTGCTTGGCCATCGATAGGGTTTCCGCGAGCACGCGTTCCTGATCCGCTTGCGCCTTGGCGACCGCGGAGGACCGCAACGCATCGGCGCGCCGGATCGCTGTATCGCGTTCCGCCTCGGCCGCGGCGACGTCGGCATCGCGCGTGATACGCGCAACATCGGGCCGCCCCATGTTGCTGATGTATTCGTTCTTGTCGCGAACTTCCTTGATGGTGAAGGAAATTACTTCGAGACCCATCTTGTTCACGTCGTCGGCGCACGTGGCGCGCATGCGGTCGCCCACCATTTCGGGCTCTTTGACGATCTGTTCCACCGTAAGCTGCCCAATGATGCCGCGCAAATGGCCTTCCATCACCAGCCGGATCAAGGCTTCCCGCTCGGAATCGGTCTTGGTCAGCAACTGCTCGGCGGCCGTCTTGATCGACTCGGGATCGGACTTCACCTTGATCTGCGCCACCGCTTCCACCGTGACGGCGACGCCCTGCTTCGTATACAGGTCCTGTTGCGGCGCCACGTCGAAGGACATCAATTCCAGCGATAAAATCCGGGCTGTTTCGACCATCGGAAAAATCAGCGTTCCGCCGCCCTTCTTCACGCGCATTCCGTTCACGCCGTAAACGATCAAGGCTTCGTGCGGCCCCACTTTGCGAAACATCTTCGCAAACACCGTCATGAGGAGCAGAATTGCGAGCACTCCCAACCCGACGATTACGATCCAATTGACCTGCATATAACGTTCTCCTTTTTGAACTAAGTTAGTTAAGCTTTGAACTGAATTAGAGCTCCGTCCGGGTCAGCCCGTCCCATTCGCGGACGTACGCGATCCCGCGCTCGTAGCGCATCACCACCACCTCGGCTCCCTTGCCGACTGGATGGCCATCTTCACTCCGCACCGGCACGCCGCGCCGCTGGCCTTCCTGGGAAAAAATCATCTCGCCCGTGCCGCCTTCGCGAATCGGGCTGCCCACGAGGCCGAGCACGCCCACCATCTCGTAATCGGCGGGATCGAGAGGGCGCTCATTGCGCATCAGCACGCGCGCGAGAAACCAGAACAGTACAGCTCCGCCCGCAAGCCCGCACAGGATGGCCACCGCGACAACCCATGCCACCCACCAGGACGAATAGCGTGTCAAGATATACCCGGCGCCGCCGAACCACGCGAGAAAGGCAGCGATGGTCCCGAGGTTGATAGGAGACGCCCCGCCTTTACCCGAGCCGTGCCCGCCTCCGTGATGCGGCACGTGCAAATGCAAGTGCGGCAAATGCAAACCGCCCAGCAGCAGCGGCAGAACACTCAAAAGAAATCCCACGCCAAAACAGATCAGATAAAAGTCGGCGCCATTCATTCCATTCGTGCCGCTCATTGAGTTCTTCGCCTCCCATTTGGTTTCAATACTTGCAATAGCCGCTCGGCTAATCCGGGGTTATCGAGAATCGCGTCGAGCAGCACCAGGCACTTGCGCGAATCGTCGTGCCTCGCCAGATGCAGCAGAGCCTGGCTCAGGCCGGGTTCGTAGCGAAAGCGTTCGGCTCCGTCGATGAGCCACAAATCGAGCTTGTCTTCGAGCGCACCGACGTCGGAGATCAGTTCCGTTTGGAAACCTTCCGGATCGTCGACCAGGTAGCCCGGATGCACCTTGAAAAACTTGGCCAGCAGCATCCTGGTGGCGTTGGTGAGATGCGGACGCGCGCCGCTTTCAATCTGGGATAAATACGACTGCGAGATCGATTTGTTCAGCTCTTTCCGGGCCGCGCGCACGACTTCCTGCTGCGTCATCTCGCGCCCGAGATCGCGAAGGGCTCCTTCGACTTCCCGGAGATACCTGAGCTTTTCACCGAGTTTCATATCACAATCTGCAATTATGTTATTGCAATTTGCGATAGTTGTCAAGAGGTAAGTTTAGCCGATGTGGCGCGCGCACTCCTGCGTGCCGCGTCCCCACTCATGGGGACGCAGAGTCTTGCATCTTCGGGTCGATAAGCCACAAACACCCAGAAGATCCG
>JALYXS010000606.1 GCA_030946965.1 Acidobacteriota bacterium | reverse complement strand
CTGGCAGTTACGGCGTTACATACGCGACAAGCACATCGACTTGGTCCACACCTTCGACGTCCCGCTGAATGTGTTCGGCGTTCCCGTCGCGCGAATCTCTCGCGCCCCCGTCGTTGTCTCGAGCCAGCGCGCGCACCGCGATCTCACGCCGGGGTTGTATCGCGGGCTCCTCCGTATTACCGACCATCTGGTCGATGCCGTAGTGGTGAACTGCGAGTTCATGCGCCGTCACCTGATCGACGACGACCATGTGCCCGAGCGCCTGATTCACCTTTGTTACAACGGCATCGACCTGGAGATCTTCAGGCCTGAAGTGAAACCGCGCTCGACTGAGATCGCAATCGGCGTCGTTTGCGCCTTGCGTCCGGAAAAAGGGCTTTCCACCCTCCTCGAAGCATTCGCGCACCTACGCCCAAAACATGCCGGAGTGAAGCTGGTCTTGGTCGGAGACGGGCCGCTCAAATCCGCGCTGCAATCGCAAGCCGCGGCGCTAGGAATCCTGGACGCATGCACCTTCGCGCCCACGACTGCCCGGGTAGCGGACTGGCTTCGCAGCTTCGATATTTTCGTCCTGCCATCTCTCAGCGAAGCCCTTTCGAATGCTCTGATGGAAGCCATGGCTTGCGGCTGCTGCGTGGTGGCCTCGCGGGTTGGCGGCAATCCCGAACTTACCGGCGAAAACGAGCGCGGCCTGCTTTTCAACGCCGGCGATTCCGCGCAATTGGCCGCCGCTCTCGAACGGCTGATTGCCAGCCCGGAACTTCGCGCCGGCCTCGCGGCCAAGGCAGCCCGCTTCATCCATTCCGGCTTTTCGCTGGCGGCGTCGGCGCGGCGGATGGGGGCCATATACGATGGCTTGATATACTGAATCCAGGACGGTCCATTGATGGCCCAAAGACGGCGTTCCCTTCTGTTTTTTCCTCTGATAGTTCTTCTCTGTTCCCTGGCGGGCGGGCTTTACGGCCCCCGGCTTCAAGTCGCTTCCGCGGCGAGTTCCGAAGACGACATCAACAAAAGCGCCAAGAGCTTTACGAAAGTTTACGGCCTTGTCGAGGAGAACTTTGCCGATCCGCTGAATGCGGACAAGGCCATCTACAACGGAGCGATTCCGGGCATGTTGCGCACGCTCGATCCGCATTCCAGTTTCTTCGATCCGCACGAATTTCAAATTATGCGGGAAAGCCAGAAGGGCTCGTATTACGGTATCGGGATGCGCGTCAAGCAGCAGTTCGATGGGAAGACAATTGTCTTCGAGCCGTTCAAGGGATCGCCAGCTTTCAAAGCCGGTTTACGCCCCGGCGATATCATCGCGGCAGTCAACAATAAGCCGACCGACAAGATGTCGTTGTCGGATGTCGCCGACATGTTGAAGGGCCCTCGCGGCACGACGGTTAAGATAACGATCCAGCGCGAAGGCAGTCAGCAGCCGCTCACGTTTGAAGTGGTGCGCGACGGGATTAACCGCAAAAGCGTCCCCGACGCCATCATGCTTCGTGCCGGCGTTTATTACCTGTACATCGAGCAGTTCAACGAAACCACCAGCTCCGAGCTCGAAGATAATTTGCGCAAAATCGGAGAGAACAATATCAAGGGTCTGATCCTCGATTTGCGCTTCAATCCTGGCGGGCTGTTGAACGAAGCTGTCGCCGTTTCCGATAAATTTTTGAATAAGGGCGATGTGATTGTGTCCCATCACGGCCGCGCTTCCGCCGAAAAGGTCTACACCGCGAAGAACGGAAATCACGGACACGATTTTCCGATGGTGGTGCTCGTCAACCGCTCTTCTGCATCCGCGTCGGAAATCGTTTCCGGCGCTTTGCAGGATCACGATCGAGCCTGGATTTTGGGCGACACCACGTTCGGGAAAGGTCTGGTCCAGACCGTTTATCCGCTAGTGGAGAACACCGGCCTGGCGCTCACTACCGCTAAGTACTACACGCCGAGCGGACGCCTCATCCAGCGCGATTATTCCAACTTGTCGTTCTTCGATTACTACCAAAACAAAACCGAAATCAAGAATCCGCAAGACGTGAAGATGACCGACAGCGGCCGCACCGTTTATGGCGGCGGCGGCATTACCCCGGACGAGAAATACGTTTCCCCGAAACTCGACAAGTTGGAGTCGCAACTACTCGGCAAGCAGGAATTCTTCAACTTCACGCGCCACTACTTCGGCGTCAACGGCATCAACATCAAGGAAGGTTGGTCCCCGGACAACATCATCATGACCGAGTTCCACGACTATATGTTGAAAAATGCCGTTCAGTTCACCGAAGCCGAGTTCGCGCAAGATCAGGATTGGTTGAAACGCCAACTTGAGCACGAAATGTACTGGACGGCATTCAGCAGCGACAATAGCCGCATTTTCGATGTCCAGACCGATCCCGCGGTGGCAAAGGCCGTCGAGGCCCTACCGAAAGCCAAGGTCCTTCTCGACTCAGCCAGAAAAGTGATCGTGCAAAGGATGGCGAAGTAAGCGCTCAGATCACAATCCTCGATACGGGCGGTCAGTATTGCCACTTGATCGCCCGCAAGGTCCGTGAACTTGGTGTTTATGCTGAGGTCCGGCCCAGCGAAACGCCATTCGAAGCACTCTCCAGTAGCAAAGGCTTGATTATTTCCGGCGGGCCGCACAGCGTGTACGACTCTGGAAGCCCGTGGGTCGATCCCGCTATTTTTACTTCGGGACGTCCCGTGCTTGGCATCTGTTATGGCCAGCACTTAATGGCGCATCTGCTCGGCGGCGCGGTGCGCAAGAGTGAGAAAGGCGAGTTTGGGCTTGCGACACTCCGAATCGCGCATCCGGGAAAGCTGTTTGCCGGAATGGAATTTTCGCAGCAGATCTGGATGAGCCATCGCGATTCCGTGGAAGCTCTTCCGCCCGGTTTTGCGGCCACCGCAACGACGGCTACTTGCCCCGTCGCCGCAATCGAAGAGCCGGCTTTGGGATTGTATGGCGTGCAATTTCACCCTGAGGTGGTCCACACCACGCATGGCCGGCGGTTGCTCGCAAATTTCGTGTTCGATATCTGCGGGTGCGTGGAAGATTGGGATCCCAAACATCGCGGCCCTTTCGTGGAAGAGGCGATTCGAGAGACGGTGCGCGATCGCAACGTGTTTTTTTTTGTGAGCGGCGGCGTGGATTCCACCGTGGCTTACACGCTGTGCCGGCGCGCTCTCGGGAACGATCGCGTGCGCGGAGTGTATGTCGATACGGGTTTGATGCGCGAAGGCGAGACGGAATTTGTGCGGCGGCTATTCTCGGGTTCGCTCGAAATCGAATTCGCCGCGGAGCA